>JANTGZ010000001.1 GCA_024762675.1 Thermodesulfobacteriota bacterium
ATTTTATTTGAGCGTGTTTTTGAACTCATGTGGATATTTAAATAATGGCATTGGTAAGTTTGCAAGATGTTTCTTTGGGGTTTGGTGGAGCCCTGTTGCTGGAGAAGGTCAATCTTGAGATAGAAACCGGTGAACGGGTCTGTCTGGTTGGTCGAAATGGGGCCGGTAAGTCTACCTTGATGAAACTTTTTGCCGGCGAAATGCAGCCCGATAGTGGGCGAGTTCTCTGCTCCCGCAGTTTGCGGGTCGCCCGGCTCAGCCAGGAGGTGCCGGGGTCTCTGGAAGGTACGGTTTACGATGTTGTGGTTGGGGGCTTAGGAACTCTTTTGCAGCTTCTGGCTCGTTATCATGCCTTAAGTCTGCAGGTCTCTGAAAAAGCCGACGAGGCGGCTCTTGAGGCGCTGGCTGAGGTTGAAAAAGAGATCGAAATTGCTGGGGCCTGGCAGGTGCAGCAGCGGGTCGACCTGGTCATGACTCAACTGAAACTGGATAGTGAGCAACCTTTTTCAACTCTTTCCGGAGGTTTGAAACGTCGGGTGCTGCTGGCTCGGGCCCTGGTTACCGAACCCCATCTCTTACTGCTTGATGAACCTACTAATCATCTCGATATCGAGGCCATTATCTGGCTCGAAGAGTTTTTCTTAAATAGCTCCCTGACCCTTCTGTTTGTTACCCATGACCGTGAACTTTTAAAGAAACTGGCGACTCGGATCGTCGATCTTGATGGTGGTCAGGCCACCAGTTGGCCGGGCGATTATGGCAACTATCTACGGCGGAAAGAGGAGATGTTGAACGCCGAAACTGTCCAGAATAAGCGTTTTGATCAAAAACTTGCTCGGGAGGAGGAGTGGATTCGTAAAGGAATAAAAGCCCGGCGAACCCGCAACGAAGGTCGGGTGCGGGATTTGTTGAAAATGCGTGATCAGCGCCGTCAACGTCGTGAAAAAGTTGGGCAGGTGCGAATGGAGATCAGCAAGGCCGGACTCTCCGGTAAACTGGTCGCGGTCTGCAATGAAACGTCTTTTGCTTATAATAAAAAACCGGTTATCGATAAACTTAACACGACAATTTTAAAGGGTGACAAGGTCGGGATTATCGGTCCCAATGGCTCTGGTAAAACGACTCTGCTGAAACTTCTTCTAGGTGACTTGAAACCGACGGAGGGTACGGTCAGGCTCGGAAGTAATCTTGAGGCCCTCTATTTTGATCAACAGCGTGAACAGCTCGACGAAAACAGGACGGTCTTTGAAAATTTAGGGGATGGTAACGATACTATAGAGATCAATGGCCGGCAACGGCACTTGATTGGTTATCTCAAAGATTTTCTTTTTACCCCCGATCGGGCTCATTCTCCGGTCAGAATCCTCTCGGGTGGTGAGCGTAACCGCCTGCTCCTGGCCCGCCTCTTTGCCCGGCCCGCCAATATTCTGGTTCTTGATGAACCGACCAATGATCTTGATATAGAGACTTTGGAACTGCTTGAAGAGCTTTTGGCTGATTACCAGGGTACGCTGTTGTTGGTCAGTCACGATCGTGAATTTATCAATAACGTAGTTACCAGCACTCTGGTTTTCTCGGAGGGTGGGATTGTTCAGGAGTATGCCGGTGGTTATGATGACTGGCTCACACAGCGACCGGATGCTGATACTTTGGTGCCGCTGGAGTCCAAAAGCAGGTCCCAGGGCGGAAAAAAAGAGAAGTTGCGCTCAACAAAACCACGTAAACTGACCTTTAAGGAGAGGGCTGAACTCAAGGCTCTGCCGGCGACAATGGAACTTCTTGAAAAGGAGCAAAAACAGTTATATGATGATATGGCTGATCCGGTCTTTTATCAGGGTGATGGGAGTGTGGTGGCAGAGGCTAAAAACAGGCTTTTAGAGATCGATTGCGCGTTAAAAGATCTCTATGCCCGTTGGGAAGAGCTGGAGATGATTCAGGAGGAGGAAGGTTGACCCTTGCCGATCTTCGATAAAAAAGTAGACAAAAGGAAGTTATTAATCATGGAAAAAATATTTAATCCCTCTTCGATCCTGGTTGTTGGGGTTTCAGAACATCCCAATAATCTGGCCCGGAACATTGTTGCTAATCTGGTTGAATTCGGCTGGAACGGCGATCTCTACCTGTTTGGCAAACAGGCCGGTGCATATCTTGGCTATCCCATTTATACCGAGATGGCAGCATTGCCGGACTCTATAGAACTTGCCGTTATCTTGACCCCGGCGGTTTCGGTGCCGGCTTTGATGCGCTCCTGCATAGATAATAAAATTCGTAATATGGTGATTGAAAGTGGTGGCTTTAGTGAATTTTCTGCGGCCGGTCGAGATCTTGAAGAGGAGATTAAAGCCTTAGCCGAAAAGCATAAAGTTAGTTTTGTCGGCCCTAACGGCATCAGTATCATCAACCGACACAATGGTCTCTGTCTGCCTTTTATGAGACTTTTACCAGCGGAGATTGTGCCTGGTGGTTTGTCGGTTATTTCTCAGAGCGGCGGTCTCGCCTTGACATACATTGGGCTTGGCCGTCAGGAGAATGTTGGGGTTGCCAAGGTTATCAGTATGGGTAATAAAAGTAACCTTGATGAGGTTGACTATCTGAAGTTTCTGGCTGTTGACAAAGAGACCAGGGTTATAGGTCTCTATCTTGAGAGTATGGATAAAGGCCGGGCTTTCATGGATGCGCTTGAAGGTTGCACAAAACCGGTTATTTTACATAAATCAAATACCTCACCACAGAGTCAGATGATCGCCCAGTCGCATACCGCCGCCCTGGCGGTTGATGATGGGGTTGTCGATGCCGCCTGCCGAAAGGCCGGGGTTTTTCGTGTCGATTCATTTCAGCAGTTTATCAATTACACCAAAGCTTTTTCGTTGCCGGCTATGCGAGGTGATAATCTGATGGTGATTTCACGCTCCGGAGGCCATGCCGTGGTCGCCGCTGATGCGGCCGCTGCAGCCGGTTTTAAGTTGCCGGGCTTAAGCGAGGATTTTATTGCAAAAATCTCCAGTCAATTCAGGGCTTCAGTTATCAAACTGACCAATCCTATTGACCTTGGAGATGTTTTTGATATCGATTATTATATTACCATTCTCGAAATGGCTTTAGAGCGTGATGATGTTGACGGGGTTGTCTTAAATCATGTCTTTCAGGCGGAGAGTGAGTTGGCCGCCACCATGCGCCTGGCTCAAAAAGTTGAAGATTTAATTTTCCGCTATGATAAACCCGTCACCCTGGTTCTCTTTTCCAGTGTCAGTGCTGTTTCACAGGTGATGGAAAAAATTTCAATACCAATTTTCAGCGAACCTTTGATAGCGCTCGAAGCGCTTTCGGTTTCGTTTGAGCGGGTCAAGCATCTGGCCGCAGCTGCGGCCCCCGGTACCTTGTTGCCGGAGTTAGCTCAAATGGATGTGCAACCTCTTTTTAACGAGTGGCTGGAGGATGCATCCCGGCGTGACAAAACCCTTTTTGCCGATCAAGCTCTGGCGGTTTTGCAGGAGTATGGCCTGCCGGTGGCCCCATTTGCTTTGGCCCGCCATACGCATGAACTGCTTGATGAGGGCAATGAATTGGGCTATCCTCTGGTTTTGAAGGCGGTGGTGGCCGGTTTGAGTCATAAAAGTGATGTGGGTGGGGTTTTGACTGGAGTAGGCGACCGCCGGGCTCTTGAAGATGTCGGCTCTTTGCTTTTTGAAAGGTTTTCCGGTGATGCCGGTTTTTGTGGTGTTCTGGTTCAGAAAGAGGTCGATACCAGCCTTGAGATGATTGTCGGGGCCCGACGTGACCCCTCATTTGGTGATGTCTTCTTGTTGGGTTTAGGTGGGGTCTATGCTGAAATTTTGCAGGATGTCCAGATTTTACCGGCTCCTTTAAGCTGTGAGGAGATTGCTGTTTCTATCGATCGTCTGCGCGGGGCTCAAATTCTGCGTGGGGCTCGGGGGCGGGCCGGGATTGACCTTTCTCAACTCAATCGGGTAATGGCCGGTTTGCAAGCACTTTTACGCGATTATCCGGCAATTTCCGAGATCGAGATCAACCCCCTGGTTTTTAGTGCTGGTGATGTCATAGCCATAGATGGTCGGATTGTTGTAGATTAATGAAGTCTAATTATAAAGAATTATAGAGATTTTTCTTGCATTATAGGGTTTTTGTGATATATTAGCACTCAGTAGGATAGAGTGCTAATAATTCGTGGAGGTGGACCATAATGGAAAAATCTTTAGCTTTAGTAACTACCGACTCTTTTTCACGCTATATTGCCGAGATCAATCGTATACCTTTGCTGACTCAGGAAGAGGAGATTGAACTTGCACAGCGCTATAAAAAAGATCATGAGCTTGATACCGCCCATCGTTTAGTGACCGCTAACCTTCGTTTTGTCGTAAAGATCGCCGGTGAATACCGGGGTTACCGGATGCGGATGATGGATCTGATTCAAGAAGGAAATATGGGTCTGATGCGGGCTGTTAAAAAATTTGATCCTGATCGTGGTTATCGTTTGATCTCTTACGCAGTCTGGTGGATACGCGCCTATATTCAGGATTATATAATTCGTTCCTGGAGTTTGGTCAAGGTTGGCACCACCCAGTTGCAGAAAAAACTCTTTTTCAAGCTTGGTAAGGTGCGGGGCTTTCTCGAAGGAGATGAGCTTGACAAGGCTGAAATAAATGCCCTGGCTGATGGCTCTGAAGATGATGTCAAGGTCAGAGAGTTTTGTCAGAGACTTAACTCTCGTGACTTCTCCCTTGATCGTTCAATTACCGATAGCGATACCACCTATCTTGATCTTCTGGCTGATGATAGCGACGGCCAGGAGAAACTGCTGCTGGCTCGGGAAACCGAAGATAATCGCCGTCTGATGATTGATCAGGCCCTGAAACAGTTGACTCCTCGTGAACAGGAAGTTATTGCCGGTCGTTTCTTTGCCGGGGTTGCCAAGACCCTGCAGGATGTCGGCGATGAACTCGGCATTACCCGGGAGCGGGTTCGTCAATTAGAGAGCAATGCCCTAAAGAAACTGCATAAAATTCTCGGTGCCGATGTTGAGGTGCTGGTTGCAACTTAAATGGCAGAAGTTTGATGGCCCTTTTTAAGACCATTAAATTTACGGAAAAAACAAAAAAAAGAGGTGTCGGTCAAACCGACACCTCTTTTTTTTGTTTTTTCATTGAAAACCATCTATGATTTACTTCGAATAATTTTAGTCTATCTCTAATGGTGATCAGCTTTTGTTTTTGCGGCGGACCCCGAGCAGACCAAGAAGGCCGGAACCAAGCAACCAGGCCGCTCCAGGAACCGGTACAGGGGCAACGTTGATTTGGTAATCTTCAGTTTCGCCTTGCCAGAGAGATCCGGTTGCCGATAAATGTATAGCGTGGCGGGGGTCACTGGGATCGTAGGTCATGCCTTTTACGCCGTTAATAGATTCTGAACATGATACCCGTGCACGGAGCCAAGTAGTTCCGGTGAATGTGTCGTTGAGTAAAATGTCGCCAGTCGTGAAAAACTTTTGAGTCTGGGCATTTTCAGTTGATGTGCCGGTGTATTTAAACCATCTTTCATCGATAATTTTTTCAGCATCACTCCATATGCCATCACCATCCCAATCGATCCAGGCGCTCAGGTCATCATATGGATGATTTCCGGTAAGTATCCGAGTAAAAGTGAATCCGAACTGTACTGTGTCTCCTTGCTTCAAGTTCAGAACAACGTCATCATTTCCCGAATTATTCCATGCATTCCAATTGGCACCACCGTCGGTAGACCAAAAGACACCATCATCCTTTGTGTCAACAGTTCGTTGACTTATCTCATCGCTCCATGCAGATCCAAGGTGTTGCCATGTTTGATTGTCATGTTTTGCTTCTCCATAACCTATAGCATCACCAAATTCGTATTTAGCTGGGGTAGCAAAAGATTGGGACGCATAAATCGCAGAGATCAGAACCACTGAAATGACGATAGTTGTGAGTTTTTTCATGGTGGTCTCCTTTCCTGTTGGATTTAATTGTTATTTTAGCGCTGATTGAGTTGTGGTGATAGTTTGTTTTTTAAGTTTCTATCTGCTTGTAATCTAATATGATTTACTGTCGTTGTCTATAGACCGAAAGTATGGAATTTAAAAAAATTTATCCATTATTTCAACTTTTATCGGTACTTTTTAAATACTTTAGTATGAGATTGGTGTGCCCCATACATTATCCTGCCAACATTACTCTCTAAGCTCATTTTGATGGCAGACAATTATTTTGCTGGAATATATTGGCACTTTACTTGACGGAGATAGATTTACCCTGTAGATTGTCTGCTATGCACTGGGCATTAATTTACAACGTCAAAAAGATAGGCTTGAAAAAGTCAGCAAACTAAGCATCCTTATTAGAGCACAATGAGTTTATGGGTATCTATAATCTTGACAAACTTTTTTCTCCCTCCTCTGTTGCCGTAATTGGACCTTGCTCGTGCAGTCGACAGAGTAAGGAGTGGCAGCTCTACAATAACCTTGTCGAGGTTGGTGCAGGGCCGGTTTTTATGGTCAGCGGGGATCATGAGTGTTCCTGTCAATGCCCCATTCCAAAAGATCGGCATTATCGGAAGCTTGAAGCTATTCCAGATCCTCCAAGTCTGGTTGTTACCTTTGAGCCATTGTCCCTGATTCCCGAACTTGTTGACCTCTGTGGGCGCCTTGGGGTTGTCGGCCTGATTATCACGACCGGCAAGCGTTCGATGGCGGATGATCTGCATGAGGCGGAGATTGTCAGAAGGGCCAAACATCATAAAGTGCGCATATTGGGATTTAACTCACAGGGTATCATTGTGCCGGCATCACGTTTCAATGTCTCTCTCTTTGATATTCCAGCCAAAGAGGGCAGTCTGGCACTTTTGTCGCAAAGTGGTGCGATCATTACGTCGATGTTGGGAACAGCGCGGGAACGAGGGATCGGTTTTAGTCATGTCATCAGCCTCGGGGCTTTAAGCGATATAGATTTTGGAGATATGATCGATTTTCTCGGTTGGTCATCTCGCGTTAGCTGTATTCTTCTCTATCTCGAGAATATCAAGGATGTGAAAAAGTTTATGAGCGCCTGTAGGTCGGTTGCCAGGATTAAACCGATTGTCGCAATTAAGGCAGGTAAAAGTGAACTTGGTCGGGAGGTGATTAAAAAACATACAGGTTGTCCGGCAGGTGAAGACCGGGTCTACGATACGGCTTTTCGGAGGGCTGGAATAATTCGGGTTGATAACGTTGAAGAGTTACTGATCGCCGGTGATCATCTTGTAAAAAGTAATGTTCCGGCCGGATCTCGTCTGGGTATTGTAACCAATTCAGGTGGTCTCGGGGTTCTGGCAGCTGATGGTTTGGCCCAGGAAGGGATAAATGTGACGGCTCTTTCAACGACTCTAGGGGAAAAGGTTCGAGAATACATTGCACCCTACTCAGGGGCCTTGGATCCTATCTGTATCGCTGGTGATGCCGATCACTCACGTTTTAAAAAGGTGCTTGATCTCTGTCTGGAGGCCCGAGAATTTGATACTCTGATAGTCGTTGTAGTCTTGAGTCATTGGCTTGATCCAATCCCTATGGTGAAAGAGATGCGGAAAAAAGCTGCTACCGCCAGGGTTAATCTTGTCTATGTCTGGCTTGGCGACCGCAGTCAGTATGAGAGCGAGGTTGTTGGTTTGAATGATAAGCGAACCAAGATCTGTTTCTCAATTGAGGATGCGGTCTTAAGCTGTCACTACGCACTTCGCTACTATGAAAAACTTTCCAAACTGGTTGTCATTCCCCAGCGTTATAGCCGGGAAGTTGACTATTGTCAGGACTCTCTTGAAAAAGCCCGTGAACAGATCAAATTATATCTTAAGAACCGGTGTATGGATCTCAGTTCTCACCAATCCCAGGAACTTCTCAGTCTTTACGGATTGCCGGTAAATCCCTCTGTTAAAGCTTCCTCCCTTAAAGAGGTTGTCGCTCGGGCTGCAACAATGAGTTATCCTTTAGTTATGAAGCTTGACAGTGAAAAAATCCTTTATAAAAGTGATTATAGGGCTGTGTTGCTTAATCTTCGTAGCGATGAAGCTGTGAAAAAAGGGGTTGAAAGGCTTACCCGGGTAGCTGCTGAAGTCGGTCTTGAAGAGGCCAGGTTGACCTTGGAAAGCATGATTGAGAATGTCGATTATGAAATCAATCTTGGGAGCCGCCGTGATGTTGAGTTCGGCCCCTATATTTTTCTTGGTGCCGGTGGCTTGCAGGCTCGGGTGGTTTCTGATGAAGAGGTGATTTTGCCGCCTCTTGATCGTACTCTGGCGCGTAAGCTGATTGCCCGGACCCGACTTGTTGAATGCCATGAAATTCGGCCTTTTGATCTTGCTAAATTGGAAGATATTTTGGTGCGTGTAGCCCAGATGATCGTCGATCTTCCGGAGCTTGAGACGGTTGCTTTACACCCGCTGGTTATAGCCAATGAACGTTTCGTTGTGGTTGATGCAAAAATTACTTTAAATGACAGAGGTATTGTCTCGCCGCATCATTTGTCGACCGTTCCCTATCCCAACCAGTATGAATTTACCGAAACCTTGAGAGATGGCACTGCTGTTCTGATTCGCCCCATCAAACCTGAGGATGCCGCAGCTCATTATGAAATGGTTGCCGGTTTCTCCCAGCAGACTCGCTACTTCAGATTCTTCTCTTTGAGGGAAGAGATCAGTCCGGAGCAGATGGTACGTTTTACACAGATCGATTATGATCGTGATGTTGCGATTATTGCCGAGGTTGAGCGTGATGGTAAAAAAATTAGTATTGGGGTTAATCGCCTGGTTTACTATCCCCATAGCGAAGAGTACGAATTTGCAGTGGTTGTTACCGATGCCTGGCAGGGGAGCGGTGCCGGGCGTTTGTTGATGGAAAAACTGATATACATTGCTAAGGATCGCGGTATCCCCGAGATTTTCGGCCTGGTTCTGCGGGATAATGTGAGCATGATGCGTTTTATTAAGAATTTTGGCTTCAAGGTAGTTGAGAGCGAGTATGATGTTTTTAAGATTAGACTGAATTTGCAAGAAGAAGAGTCCGGTGAGGAGGCAATGCCATCTTCGCCGAGGATAATTTTTTAAGCGAACTTAATTTTCTCTTGGAAAACTTTTTTCTCTATGTTAGGGCCCTCCTCGCTTTATGTTGTAAATTATTTTCCCAAACCATATCGAAAAGATTTTTAAACCACCCACCTATACGGTCATTTATTCGATGTCTGATACCTCCTTTGTCCATCTCCATTTACATTCCATGTATAGTCTTCTGGATGGGGCTATACGTATTCCCGATCTTATTCAGCAAGCCAGTGATTATGGAATGACGGCGGTTGCTCTTACTGATCACGGTAATATGCACGGGGCCGTAGATTTTTACCAGGAAGCAAAAAAACGGGGCATTAAGCCGATTATAGGTTGCGAAGTCTATGTCGCTCCCCAAGGTCGATTTGTTAAAAGCAAGAGGAGTGACAAGGAGCGGGATAACGCCCATCATTTGGTTCTTTTGGCAATGGATGGTCAGGGCTATAAGAATCTCTGCCAACTGGTCAGCAAGGGGTATCTCGAAGGCTTTTACTATAAGCCGAGAATTGATAAAGAACTTCTGGTAGAACACCATCAGGGCTTGATCGCTTTAAGTGCTTGTCTCGGTGGGGTTATTGCCGCCCCTCTGCGTCGTCAGGACAGGGTGCAGGCGGCGGCTGAAGTTGAGTTCTACCGCGATCTTTTCGACGACCGTCGTTTTTTTCTCGAAATTCAAGAGAATGGCCTGGCTGAACAAGAGGAGGTTAATCGACAGATCATTGATCTCGCCAAGGAGTATTCAGTGCCCCTGGTTGCGACCAATGATTGCCATTTTTTGAATCGTGAAGATGCGCATGCCCATGAGGTTCTGCTCTGTGTTCAGACCGGTAAAAATATGGATGATCCCAAGAGGATGCGCTATCCGGAGGAGCTCTATTTTAAATCCCCTGAGGAGATGGCTGCAGCTTTTGTGGACAACCCTGAAGCTGTATCAAATACAGTTGAGATCGCTGAACGCTGCAACTTTGATTTTGAGTTTCGTAACTATCGACCGCCCACTTTTATTCCTCCCGAAGGTAAAACCCTCAACGAATTTTTGGCCGATAGCTGTCGGGAGGGCCTCTCTGAACTTATGCCGCGTATCGAAAACTATTATGGCGGCAATCTAACTCCTGAGCTACAAGAAAATTATCGTCAGCGTTTGGAGCTGGAGATTGAGATTATCTGCAACATGGGTTTTGCCGGTTATTTTCTTATCGTGGCTGACTTTGTTAATTTTGCTCGCCGAGAAAAGATTCCGGTTGGTCCCGGGCGCGGCTCAGCCGCCGGCTCGCTGGTGGCTTATGCCCTGCGCATTACTGATATAGATCCCCTGCCTTACGGGTTGCTTTTTGAGCGCTTCCTTAATCCGGAACGGGTCTCAATGCCCGATATTGATATGGATTTTTGTATCCATGGTCGCGATAGGGTAATTAAGTATGTTACCCAAAAATATGGTCGGGATCGGGTGGCTCAGATCATTACCTTTGGCCGGATGCAGGCCAAAGGAGTTATTCGGGACGTCGGTCGGGCTCTGCATATGCCTTTTGCAGAGGTTGACAAGATCGCCAAGCTGGTACCCAATGAATTGAAGATGACCTTGAAAAAAGCGGAAGAGCTGGAACCCGGATTTGCCAAGTTGCGACAAGGTAACGCGCTCGAAAAAGAGCTTATTGAGGTCTCTTATGCGCTTGAAGGATTGAATCGGCACGCCTCGGTGCATGCTGCCGGGGTGGTGGTGACTGATCAGCCTCTGGTTGATTATTTACCGCTTTATCGTGGTGCCAAGGATGCTGATGACGCCGTAGTTACCCAATATGATATGGGTTTTGTCGAAGAGCTGGGTCTGATCAAGTTCGATTTTCTTGGCTTGAAAACTCTGACCGTCATCGACCACGCTTTGAAAATTATTAATAGAAACTGTAAAGAAGAGGGTGATTGTTTCGATATAAATACGATTCCCTTAGATGACCCGGCAACCTATGAATTGCTCTCGTCTGGTGCTGCAGTTGGTGTTTTTCAACTTGAAAGCAGTGGCATGCAAGATCTTTTGGTGCGACTTAAACCTGGTTGTTTCGAAGATATTATTGCTCTGGTAGCCCTCTATCGTCCCGGTCCGATTGAGAGCGGTATGATCGACGACTTTATTGCCTGTAAGCATGGGCGCCAGAAAGTTGAGTACCTGTTGCCTGAATTAGAGTCGATTCTTGAAGAGACCTACGGTGTAATTGTTTATCAGGAACAGGTTATGCAGATTGCCCAGAAGTTGGCCGGTTACTCATTGGGGCAGGCTGATATATTGCGTAAAGCAATGGGCAAAAAAAAGGCCGAGGTGATGGCCGCCCAGCGTCAGAGTTTCCTGGATGGGGCTCGGGAGAACCGGGTCGACAGTCATAAGGCCGAAGAGATCTTTGACCTTATGGCCCAATTTGCGGAATATGGTTTTAATAAATCGCATTCTGCAGCCTACGGTTATATCGCCTATCAGACCGCCTACCTGAAAGCTCATTACCCGGTTGAGTTTATGGCCGGATTGCTCATGGAGGACATGAATAACACCGACAAAGTAATTAAAAATATTGCTGAATGTCGGAGTATGGGTATCAACGTGTTGCCGCCTGATGTCAACGTTAGTGAACTCTCTTTCACGGTTGTTGATCAGGATATTCGTTTTGGCTTGGCAGCGGTTAAAAATGTTGGAAGTAAGGCGGCGGCCGAGATTATCCGGGTGCGGGAGATCGAAGGGGTCTATAAATCTCTTTTCGATCTTTGCTGCCGGCTTGATCTCTCCAAAGTTAACCGTCGGGTTTTGGAGAGCCTTATAAAATCCGGAGCCTTTGATAGTGAGGGAGTTCCACGGCATCAGCTCTTTGCGGCCATTGATACGGCAATGGAAAACGGTCAATCGGCATCTCGCGATCGAGTTTGCGGGCAGCAATCACTATTTGCTTTTGCCGGTGAAGAGCTGGCTCGAGAGGATGCCTGCTATCCCGATGATGCCGCCGCCTGGAGCGATAAGGAACAATTGACCTATGAACGAGATGTCTTGGGTTTTTATCTAAGCAGTCATCCGCTGCAACGTTATGCTGATGAGTTAAAACGCTGCACGACGTCATGTGTGGCTGAACTCGTGAACTGTGAGAACTCAGCTCAGATGCGGATTGGTGGCCTTTTGGCATCGGTGCGCAGTAAACGAACAAAAAACGGCAAAATTATGGCCTTTGCCGTCCTTGAGGATCTCAGCGGATCGGTCGAAGTGACACTTTTTGAAGAGACTTTTACTAAGGCCAAAGACTTCATCGAGAATGATGATCCCTTGATTCTGGAGGGTCGGGTCGAGATAAATGATGATCATACGAAAGCCAAAATGCTGGTTAGCGAGGTCTTCGGTTTAGAGGAAGCACTCTCTAAAGTAATAGAAAAGGTGGTCATGACTTTGTCACATGAGCAGGCCGCTCCGGCCCGCCTGGCCATGCTTCAGGATATCCTGCAGCGTCATCAGGGTAACTGCCCGGCCTTTATGAATATACTTATGCCGGATTGTGAAGTGGTAATGGCTTTGGAAAAATTTTCTTTACAGCCTTCAGCCGATCTCGTGTATGAGGTCAAAGGTCTGTACGGAGGGAGTCAAGTTGTTGAGTTTTTTTCTTGATAAATAAAAAATATTAGCAGAGAGGACTAAGATGAGCAAAAGAACTGTGGTTGATGAAATGTTGGCGGCCCACGGCCGGGTGGCTGAGAATCTGGAACGCAAAAAGATGATTCAGTCGGCGGTTGATAACCGAGAAGCCCTGGTTGCCGCTAACGGAGCCCTGGCAACCTGGACGCCTCCCGAGTCAACCGGCCGGAGCCCTAAGGATACGCTGATCGTTAAAAGAGCTGCAAGCGAAGCCAAGATCGATTGGGATTCACCCAACAATATTCCAGTTTCAGAAGAGACATTTGAGATGCTTTTTGTAGATGCTGTTGATGCTTTGCGCAGCAAGGATCTTCTTTATGTTACAGATCGGGTTTTAGGGGCCGATTCGGCCTATGCACTTCCGGTTAGAACTGTAACCGACCAGGCCTTAACCGCCCTCTTTACCGACAATATGTTTCGTCCGCTGCCGGATGATCTTGAGCGCAGTGTTTTTGCCGACCAGGGTTTTACCTTGCTTGCTCTACCTTATGACAAACTCGATCGAGAGCATTACGAAGGCCGCTTACGGACCTTGGCTGACGGCAAAGTCTCAGATCTGGCAGTGGTTATCGATCTCGATCAAAGGGTTGGTATCGTCTACGGCTCAGCCTATTGCGGCAGTGTCAAGAAATTGATGTTTTCGGTTATGAACTATATGTTGCCCGAAGCCGGCATCCTCCCGCTTCACTGTTCCGCTAATGAGGGCCCGAATGGTCATGTCGCCCTCCTGCTCGGGCTTTCGGGAACCGGCAAAACAACCCTCTCTGCAGATCCGGAGCGGGCTTTACTGGGTGACGATGAGCATGGTTGGAGTGATGCCGGAATTGCAAATTTTGAACATGGTTGTTACGCCAAGATGGTAAATATAGATCCCGACAAGGAGCCCGAGATCTACAACGCGATCATGCATGATGGTGATTATCTTGAGCATGGTTCAATTGTTGAAAATGCGATGCTCTATCCCGACGGTCATTTTGATTTCGATGATGAGCGTTTGACTCCGAACTCACGGGGTTCCTATCTTTTGTCCGAGTTGAGCAACATTAAGGTTTCGTCGGTGGCCGGACATCCGCAGACTATCCTCTTTTTGACGGCCGACGCCAATGGGGTTTTACCTCCGATAAGTAAACTCGACCCGGCTCAGGCGATGTTGTGGTTTCTGATGGGGTATACCAGCAAGCTGGCCGGTACCGAGACCGGAATTGTTGAGCCTGTGACTACATTTTCCCGTTTTTTTGGTGAACCCTTTATGCCCTGCAATCCGGATGTTTATGCCGGCATGCTGGGTTCTCGTATGAAGAGTTATAAGTCGGAGGTTTTTTTGGTCAATACCGGCTGGAGTGGCGGCCCTTTTGGCGAAGGCGAGCGGATGGACATTAAGTTGACTCGGGCTCTGGTGAAAGCGGCTATGAATGGTGATTTAAAGGAGGTTGCTTATCTTGATGACCCGATTTTTCATGTCAAGATTCCTCAGAGTTGTCCCGGAGTGTCGTCTCAAATACTCAATCCCCGTGAGACCTGGAAAGATAAGAATTCTTATGATAAGCGGGCTCAAAAGCTGGCCGGTGAATTTGCCGCCCACTTTGAGAAAGCTTATGGCAAGAAGGGTATTGCTGCAGAAATCGCGGATCAGTGCCCGGGTAGATAGAGGTGAAGGATGAGGGATCCTTCATCCTTCATCCTTCATCCTTTTTTTTTGCGGTGGCGCAGGATGTAGAAAATGCAGCTAAGCAGAAGGAAGGGTATGAGAATATAGAAGGCTCTGTGGGAGTAGTTGCTGATCAGTTCTTGATTGTTGCCCACCAGATATCCGATAACGGCCAGAATGACAACCCAGATTCCGGCTCCCAGGCCGGTTGCGAGGATGAACGGAACTAGTGGTAAGCGGGCTAGTCCGGCGGGAAAAGAGATGTATTGTCGGATGCCGGGAATCAGGCGACCGATGAAAGTGCCGAAAATCCCGTGATCACTGAAAAATTTTTCAACTCTACCAAAGGCTGCCGGGGTCAGGCCGACATAGCGGCCGTAACTAAGGAGGGCCGGACGTCCCATTTTTAAAGCCAACCAATAGTTAAAGAGAGCTCCGAGAATGCTGCCCAGGATGCCGGCCGCGACGACTAAAAAGAAGTTCATCTCTCCGCGTTCGGCAAGATAGCCGGCGGGCGGAATCACTACTTCACTGGGAAAAGGGAAGAACGAGCTTTCCAGAAACATCATGACGATAATACCGCTATAGCCGAATTTGCCGACTATAGCGACGATCGAAATTATTATTTTATAAAGTAACCCCTTCACGTTCTTTAAATCACCAGTTTTTCTTTAAGTTATCCTGTCAGTGCTAGCAGAAGGGTTGTGCTGCCGACTATCAGACAGTAGATGGCAAATATCTTAAGGCGCCGCTCTTCAATTATCATAAGTAAAAATTTAAGTGCCATGAGGCCGGTTACTAAGGCTGCCAGGGCACCGCAGAGGCAGCTTAGTATTTGGTTGGAGGGGATTGCACTGATCTCACTGATATTCAAAAGTGCGGCTCCGCAGATCGCCGGTATCGAGAGGATAAAAGAGAATCTGGCAGCAGTCCTGGGCTCTATCCCCAAAAGCATGCCGACGGCAATCGTCGATCCTGAGCGCGAGATTCCCGGAAGAATAGCTAACCCTTGAGTGATCCCGATAAGTAAGGCATCGGTCACTCGGGTACTTTTTTTTGTTGATTTTTCGGGTGTCTGTCTTTCTGCCAACCAGAGGAGTAGGGCGGTTACCAGTAGCATTGCTCCGACCACATCAAGGCGGTCGAAGAGTGAGACAAAGATCTTTTTTCCGGCAAGTCCTATAACCCCAGTTGGAATAGTGGCCAAGAGCAGCATCAAGATAAATTTCCGTCGCTTTGCAGCTTGCGGGCCTGATGAGTAGATAGATTTTATCAGTAAGATCAGGTCATGCCGGAAAAAAATTATCACAGCCAGAAGGGTGGCAAGGTGGAGGAGAATCTCAAAGACAATTCCGGGTTGGTGCCAGCCTGGAAGTAGATGTTCGGCAATCACCAGGTGACCTGAACTGCTGACTGGTAGAAATTCTGTCAGTCCCTGGACAATTCCCAGAATGATTGCATTGATTAGCGACAATAGAGGTTCTCTTGGTGTGGGTGTTTTTAGGTCGCGCACTTGTTAGCAGAGCCGAAACCGGTTGTCAAGAGGCTGTTATAAATTTGTTAACATAATTTGAAAGTTGAAAAAATATTGTAGATTTGCAAAATTATTTTTTCTGTTTGTGAGAAATATCCTTTTTGAGAGATATTTTTCGCTTATTATTAAGGGCTTAGTTGTTAACAGTCTTGATAATCTCTGTCGTGTACTTTTCGCAATTGTCTGAAAATTATTTCAAGAAATAAGTTGACATTTGTAACCGCCTGAAAATAAAGGTTAAAATAAAATAGTACTAATTTCAGGGGGTTGCATAAAAAGTTAGTATTTTAAGTTGTTTAGATCATGGTATGGAGTTTGTTCACAGCCTTTCAGCAGGGTGTGTTCACTGGGTAAATGCAGCTTGTATCGCCTGCTCCGGAAAAATATAAAGCTGTTCTGTTTTTCAGTGATAAGTTTTTGGTGAAGTTTATTAGTTAGATTATTTATTTGATTTTACAGGATTTTTAAAGAAAGTTTTGTTAGTGGTCAATTTGTCAAGATTATAACCTGACACTACTGATTTCTGATCTGTAAAATAATTATTTGAAATTTGAGGAGGACGATAACGGTGAAAAAGATAGTTGCACTGATGCTTTCACCCCGGAGTTTGGGAAACTGTGAGATTCTGGTTAAAGAGATCTGTCGTCATGTGCCGGACAAACATGAGCTGTTGTTGATTCGCCTTACCGATAAAGAGATAAAGCCCTGCAAAGCATGTTACGCCTGCCTGGTTAATGGCGTATGTCCTCTTGAAGATGATTTCACCTCAATAGCCGAAACTCTGGCATCAGCTGATGCCTTGCTGATCGCTTCTCCCACTTATTTCATGGGGGCTAATGGCATATTGAAAGTTTTTCTTGATCGTTGCCTGCAACTCTATCCAGCTCCTTTCAGTTTGCGGGGTAAGCCCGTGATCAATCTGGTGACGGCTGGTCTTATGGGAGAGGCGGGCTATAGTGAGATGATGCTCAATAGCTTCAGTTTGATTATGGGGCTTAAATTGAAAGCCTCAGAAGTTTTCTATGGAGCTTTGCCGGGTGAGATTTTTCTTGATAACGATGAGCAGTTAAAACGGGCTGCAGCTTTAGGAGATCTTCTCTTCAGTGATCATGAGCGGGATTTTGCGAGCTGGGCTTGTCCCTTATGTGGCAGTGATGTGATTCAATTACTCGGCAAGGATCGAATCCAATGTGTAGTCTGTCGAAACTACGGACAAATTAGTCAAAATGGGGAAAAAGTTGAGTTGGCGGTCGGGATAAATCCAGAAAATATTTTCTTTACAGAAGAGCAGTTTAGCCGGCATGGTATCTGGTTGCAGGATATGAAAGCCCGGTTTATGCGGCTACGTCGTAAATTGGCGGTTTTGACCGGTGCTTATGCCAGTCAGGGAAAATGGTTTTGAGTTGTCAGGAAGCTACCAGGTGCGCCATTTGGGTCGCAAGGGTTTCTTCGAAAACTTTCAGGAACGCTTCGACCGCCTGTGGGTCAAACTGGCTTCCCGAGCCATCTTTGATCTCCTGAATAGCGATTTTAAGGGATAGAGGTTTACGGTAGGAGCGTTCCGAAGTCATCGCATCAAAGGTGTCGCAGACAGCAATTATCCTGGCCAGGTATGGGATGTTTTCTCCTTTCAGACCGTTGGGGTAACCGTTGCCGTCAAACCATTCATGGTGGCCTTCTATAATCGGCAGGAGATGGCCAAGAAAGTCGAGTGGCTCTAGGATTTTTACCCCTTTGTGGGGGTGGGTTTTAATGGTTTCGTATTCGACCACATTAAGTTTACCGGGTTTGTTAAGGAGTTGTTCTGAAATTCCGATTTTGCCGATGTCGTGGAGCTGGGCTGCATAGAGCAGGTCCAGTCGTTCATTTTCCTGCAAATTGAGAACGTCAGCCATCAGAGCCGAGTATTCTGCGACCCGTTTTGAGTGTCCTTGAGTGTAACGGTCTTTTTCTTCGATCGCCAGAATGAAGGAGCTGACGGTTTGGACAACCCGGTTGTGCAGGGCTTGAGTGGCCTCTTCAATTCTCTCTTCCAAAGTGTTTTGGTAGGCGATTTTATCCTCTTGGAGCTGGCGGAATTCCAGAGATCGGTTCAATAAAAGTAAAAGTTCTTTGACCCGGAACGGTTTGGTCATGTAGTCAAAAGCTCCAAGGCGTATATGGTCAAGAGCCATGTCAAGTTGTGCAAATCCGGTGAGGATGATGATTGGAATTAGAGGGTAATGCTTGGTTCCGTGGGCGATAACCTGGTCTCCTGAAACCTTTGGCATCTTGAGGTCGCAGATGACCGCGTCGATAGTGTCGTGGTGACGATCCAGCAGGCCAATCGCTTCATCGCCGTCACAGGCTGTAAGGTGTGCGAAATCCATACTCTCCAGGGTTTCGGAAAGGATCTCGCGAATATCTTCTTCGTCATCGACGATGAGGATTAATTTTTTGTCATTTAGCATAGAGGTCTCTTCCGGCCTTCAGATGATCTTTGTTGTTCACGGGAGGAGAATTGCCGTTTACAGGGTTGTGATTATCTTCGTTTTTGACTAGAGCTTTATCTTTTCACTTTTATTGATTGTTTCAATTTTTGTCAAGTCGTTATCCCTTGCGATCATCCATTTCGTTGGTGGCTGCGGCTTCCTATGTGTTCTCTTTTTTAGATCGGGTGAGGAGAAGGCTTTGCTTTCCGTGTTGCCGGGTCAGGAGGGTTTGTTTTGGTAGTACCGAGCTCCGTAATGTCAGCGCAAAAATTGGCTTTGCTGCTGGCTGATTTTCAGAAAAGTGGTAAAAAAATTGTCTTCACGAATGGCTGCTTTGACTTGTTGCATCCTGGTCATGCAAGTTATCTGGCAACGGCGCGCGAGCTTGGTGATCTCCTTGTCGTGGGTGTCAACTCTGATGCTTCCGTGCGTAGGCTTAAAGGAAAAGAACGTCCGATTATGCCCGAAGAGGCTCGTGCTCAACTGCTTGCAGCTCTCTCCAGTGTAGATTATGTAACCGTTTTTGACGAAGATGATCCTTATCAACTGATTAGTTTGTTGCGGCCGGATATCCTAGTCAAAGGTGGTGATTGGGATACCAGTTTAATTGTTGGTCGTGACCTTGTCGAAGCTCGAGGCGGTAAGGTTTACTCTCTCTCTTTTGTTGATGAGTACTCTACAACCTCTATTGTCGAGGAGATCATTCGTCGTTATAGCTGATAGTCGGGCATCTGTTATGGCCGGCCCGGCAATCTAAAACGTGGGCTAATGTGAAGTTGGGAACAGGTAGTCCGCAGTATCAAGATTGTTGCAGGGGGTTAAAATTATGTCCTGCCAACCCTTTTGGCGGGCACTTTGGATGGTCTTTTGCAAGGTTGCAATTGATTTCAATTTTTGTTTGCGAGAAACCCTTTGATCCGGGGTTTCAAATTTGAAAATTATCCTCTCTTTTTCGTCTGAGACTCCGTTCTCAAAGATCTTAAGCATGGTTGATGAGAGCTCTTCTAAAGGCAGCTTTAATTCTCTTCTGATTCTTTCCTGATAAGCCATAACCATCAAGTAGTCAGCCTTTGATGTTGCTAATGACTCTTTGGTACAGGCAAACCAGTTTCGTCCCCAATCAGCATTGTAAAGAAGTTCGTAATGGATATTCTGAGCGCAGATAAGATCCGGTTTCAAGGAGCGGCAAGTCGTAAAAATTTCATTGGCAAGGTGCTGGAGTTTTAAAGCCTGCTGTTGTCGCCAACTGTAAAAAGGGGCTTTGTAGGCGGTGATTTCAGTATGAGGTCTGCCGGTAATTCGATAGATATTTTTCGGATCTGGAAAGATAGTGTTGTTTACCAGCTCAAAACCCTGGTTGTGCCTGAGGATCAGGTCATCTTGCAGGAGAATACCGTCAATCGGATAAGTTGCAAGATCTTTATATAGTTGTTTGAGAAAAACTATATTTTCCTGAGCTTGAGGATCAAGAAGGTTGTTTTCTCGACTGATCTTGCCCTGGTTTTCATCAAAGCTTAAAACTTGCGGTCTTAAACTACGGTCGTAGTTGGCCTTCAAAGTTGTCATCCAGGCGAAAATCTTTAGTCCGGCCCGGTGTGCGCTCTTGCAGGCCGGGGTCAAAATGTCGGAGATTACCGGGGCTTGGTCGGTGTCAAAATAGACTCCCTCCAGGCCTTGTTTGCGGGCTGACTTTTTTACAAGATTATGGAAACGATCGCCATGGTTATGAAAGACCCTCAGAATGACGGTATTGTAACCAAGTTTTTTGAGTGTGTGAAAGTAGTCCTCACAGATACTCCAATTTTCGCCTTCAAGTACTGATATCTGAGCCCCAATCAAAGGTTTACGGGGTTCTGTCATGGCATCAGAGCAGGGGGTGAAGGTAAATAATGTAAATACTATGGTGATGATGATTGAGATAAGGTTTCTAAGCATAAGGAGACTTGCCAATGAAGTTTGAGTGCCTTGCAGGTTATTTTATGCACAAAAAAACAAGATTTAATATTCAGAAAATGTTCTGATCGGAAGTTGTTACTTGCAAAATCCTGGCCGGATAGTATTGGAGATTCGTAATTTTTTTGTTTCCGGTTATGCTGGGTCAGGAGAATAGTTCTGTAGTGAGTTCCTGCAAGGTGGATATCTCTTTTAGGCGATGATTCCCGGCTGTTTTTGAAGAGAGGTTGCCTTGCGGTACAATGATCTTTTTGAAACCGAATTTCAGGGCTTCGCTTAAACGTTGATCGATCATGTTTACGCGCCTGATCTCTCCGGTCAATCCAACTTCTCCGATAACTAATGTCGTTGTCGCTATAACCTGATCCAGGTGACTTGAAAGGATGGCGGCGATCAGGGCCAGGTCGATGGCGGGTTCTATAACCTTCAAACCACCGACGATGTTAAGGAAAATATCTTTATTGCTGAAGCTAAGGCGCAGGCGTTTCTCCATTATAGCAATCATTAATGCGGCACGGTTACGGTCAATACCTAGGGTTGTGCGCCGCGGAATCCCGCCGGAGACGGCAGTACTGACCAGGGCCTGAATTTCGGTCAGGATCGGTCGTGAGCCTTCAATTGTGGCACTGACCAGGGAGCCCGCCAGGTTTTGTGGTCGTTCATTGAGAAAGATACTGGAGGGGCTGTCGACTCCGACAAGCCCGCTACCGGTCATCTCAAAGACGCCGATTTCATTGGTCGAGCCAAAGCGGTTTTTGACGGCCCGGAGAATGCGGAAAGGGTATTGGGTATCGGATTCGAAATAGAGAACCGTATCGACCATATGTTCAAGAAGTTTGGGCCCAGCGATAGCTCCATCTTTAGTGACATGACCAATGATAAAGATCGGTGTATTTGTCAGTTTGGCGATCTTGACCAGGTGGGCCGCAGTCTGTCTGATCTGGCTGGTTGTACCGGGAGGAGATTTGATCTCTGGGCTGTGGCAGGTCTGGATTGAGTCGATAACCAGAGCTTTTGGTTTGAGCCGGCGAAAATGATTTATAATCTCCTCAATACCCGAGGCGGCCAGGAAGTAGAGATGTTCATTATTGATACCCATGCGTCGGCTGCGCATCTTGCTTTGTCCCGGAGACTCTTCGCCGGATACGTAGAGTGTAATCTGTTCAGGTGTGCTTAACCGGTCGAGGATCTGGAGCAATAAGGTCGATTTGCCGATACCTGGATCACCGCCCACCAGGACGACAGAGCCGTTGACCATGCCGCCCCCTAAAACCCGGTCAAATTCACCGATGCCAGTAGTTTGGCGAGGTTGTTCACTCTCGTCAATGTCACTTATCGGGATTGGTGCCGCAACATTTCCCAGTTCGGTGATAGCCGCAATCATCTGCGGGGTTTCATGTTCACCTGAAGCTGAGGTTTCGGGTGGGGCCTCATGCATGGTCTCCCACTCGTTGCAGCCGGGACACTTGCCCAGCCATTTAGCGCTCTGGTATCCGCATGAAGTACAGAAAAAAGAGGTTTTATTCTTCTTGGCAGCCAAAATGGATAATTTCCTGAAAGTTAAAATTGGGATGACAAAGTAAAATGTTCAGCTGCGAGGCGCCCGAAACCTAAGGAATGAGGCGTACAGATAGTACGCCGCAGTGACGAAGGTTGAAGGGGAACGAAGTAGGTGGGCATTTTACGAAGTCATCATGCCTTGCGGCGGTAATGGATGTTTAAAAGAATGCTGATTAAAACCAGTGAGGTAAGCATCGAGGTACCGCCATAACTGAAAAGAGGCAAGGGTATACCTACCACCGGCATAAGTCCTGAGACCATGCCGATATTGATGGTTACCTGCCAGAAAAAGATGGCTGCAATACCACTTGCCAAGTAGCTGCCGAAACTGTCTCGTGCTTCCATGGCGATATTTAAAGTTCTGAAAAGAAAGGCAAAATAGAGAGCCAGCAGGATTATGGTTCCTAAGAATCCCCATTGTTCAGCGTAGGCGGCAAAAATGAAATCAGTATGTTGCTCGGGCAAGAAGTGTAGGGTGTTTTGGGTTCCCTTGAGAAAGCCTTTGCCGAAGAGTTTGCCGGCACCGATTGCTATCTTTGATTGGGTAATGTGGTAGCCGGAGCCTAAAGGATCATTTTCCGGATTGATAAAAGTCAAAATTCGCTGACGTTGATAGTCATGCAGGAAATGCCATCCGGTAAAAGCCGCAGTCATGGCGCTGATGGTGATTGTGATGATTGTTCCTCTAGTGATACCGGCAATGAAAATCACCACTCCCGATATGAGAATGATAAGCATGGCAGTGCCCAGGTCGGGTTGCTTGAGAATCAGGATGCTGGGCAAGGCGACAATGACAGCCGGGGTCAACAACTCTTTCAGGTTGTAGGGTGGTGGCAGACGCCGATTACTGAGGTAGCGAGCCAGAGCAAGGATGACTGTGATTTTGGCAAACTCCGAAGGCTGTACATTCATGCCGCCAATTGAGAGCCAGCGAGTCGCTCCCATGTGCTTGCTTCCGGCTAAATCCACTGCCAGCAGTAGTAGTAACCCGAGTCCGTAGAGCGGATAGGCAGCTTGGTAAAGGTAGTTATAGTGAAAAATGAAAAGTCCACATCCGGCTATTAGAGCTATAGCGAACCAGGTAACTTGCCGGCGACAGTAAGCTGTTAACCACCCTCCGGTTTCAGGGTTGTAGGTGGCGCTGTAGATTGTGAGAAGTCCCAATGCCACCAGAAGAAAGGCCAGCCCTAAAGTCAGATAATCAAAATCATGGAGACGGTTGCGATCGAGAGGTTGCTCGGCCAAGTTATTTTTCGATAAGGAGGCGAATGCATCTGAGTTGGCATCGACAAGGGGTGAGCGGTGCGGTGTTCGTCGTAAAAAGGCCATAAATATTTAGTCGCCAGCTGATTGATTTTAATATGGAAAAGCTTTTTAGTACCTTGCAGGATATTTTCTTGTTTTTTAACAAGGAAATGTTCTGATAAGAGCACTTACTTGCGGGCCGATAAAGCCCGATTTGGTTGCGGGATTGTTCCCCGCATTATTTGGTTTTGTTAAGATAAAATTCAATTGCCTGGCGGGCTATTGGTGCTGCGGTTGAGCCTCCATGGCCGCCATGCTCGACTAGAACCGCTATCGCAATCTCCGGGTCATTGTAGGGGGCAAAGGCGGCAAACCAGGCATGATCGCGAAAACGCCAGGGGGTATCTTTTGAACCTTTTAGATCTTCAAGACTCTGTTTGACAACCTGGGCAGTGCCGGTTTTTCCGGCCATCTCACACCCTTTAATAGTTATTCGGGATTTAAAAGCGGTTCCGCGTTTGTCATTTACCACTTGCCAGAGGGCTTTACGTATGGCCTGCACATGTTTGTTGCTGATTTCAACCCTGGTGCCAACAGCTCTTCGGGAAGGACTCTGGTTAGTGGAGGAGTTAAGCGGTTTATTTATCTCTTTAACCAGATGCGGTTTATAGTAGGTTCCTCCATTTGCGAAAACGCTGTACATGGCGGCAACCTGTAAAGGGGTGGTCGTCAGGTAACCCTGGCCTATGCAGATAGCAATTGTATCACCTGTATACCATTGATCATGGACATTTTTCAACTTCCATGATGAACTCGGCAAAAGACCACTTTTCTCTTCCGCCAGTTCTATGCCGCAGGTTCGACCGAGACCGAACTGGGATCCGTAAGCTGCGATCCGGTCTATAGCAATCCGGGTAGCCAGATTGTAATAATATACATCACATGACTCCCTGAGGGATCGATACATATCGACTTTTCCGTGTCCATATCGGTTCCAGCAACGAAAACGGGTATTACCCAGCGTCATGGTTCCGCTACAGGAAAAAGAGGTTAGCGGGGTAATAATCTGATCTGTCAGAGCGACTGCTGCGATCAAAGGTTTGATGGTGGATCCGGGAGGGTAACGGCCTTGAATGGAACGATTTTGCAGGGGGCGCAGAGGGTCGTTGTTAATCCTTTGCCAATCCTTGGCTGAAATTCGGGTCGCAAAAAGATTGTTTGAAAAGGATGGGGTGCTGACCAGGGCCAGGATTTCACCGTTTTTAGGATTGATAGCAACCAGACTTCCGACATCTGCGCCCATCAGTTCAAAGGCAAGTTGTTGGAGGTCAATATCGATGGTTAGTTCAAGGTTCTTTCCGGATTGGGCCGGTTGTATGGTGTAGGCGGAAAGCTCACGACCACGTGCATTAACTTCAACATGGCGCTGGCCGTCCTCTCCGCGTAGATATTCCTGGTAACGTGCTTCGATACCGGAGCGCCCAACCAGATCGTCTCGGGCATAACTTTTATAGGCCGGCAGTGCAAGTTCTCGATCATTTACAAATCCCAGATAACCGATAATATGAGAACAGACTTCATCATATGGGTATTCTCGTATGGGTTCGGTTTCAATAAGGATGCCGGGCAGTTCAAGCTTGCGGGCTTCAACTCGGGCCAATTCATTGGGGCTGAGGTTCTTTTTTAAGGTTATTGGCTGATGGCGGGCACAGGTAGGGGTTTTTTGGTAGAGGTTTACGATTGTCCCGGCTTCAAGGTCTTCAATCTGAGCCGCCAGCAGGTCTGCAACCTCCTCTATTCGTTCAATGTTTTCAGGAATCAGCTGGAGGTTGAAGCCAAGAGAGTTGTCGGCCAGGATCTCTTTATTACGATCTGTAATAATACCTCTCAGAGCCCGAACCCTTCTGGTCCTGATGCGGTTATCTTGTGACTTTTGATTATAATGTTCGCCCTGAACTATCTGCAGGTACCAGAGTCGCAAAGTGATACTGGCGACTATAAGTCCCATGACAATCATGATTACACGTCCATTGGCGGCAATCTGTTCTCGTTTGCTTTTTTTGCTGTTGTCTACATTTGCCATAAGAAGGGGATTAGGCGGAGATGCTGTTGGGGTTGTTTGGCCAATATTTTTTCTGAATAGAGCTCAGAAAAAATAGGATGGGGATTGCAAACAGGGTTGTGGTGGCGGCTCCGCCAAACGCTTTTAAGATGGTGCCTGAATAGTGTTGGGGGACCATTGTTATGCCTAAAAAAAAGGTTATAAGGAGTTTGCCAAGGCCGGCAAAAAGAGCCTGTGGGAAGATATGGTTCATGAAAATAGTTTGATTAAGGCGACAGCCGAGAAGGAAGATGAAAAGATGGCAAAGAGGCTGCAGAATGCCGGGAGAGCTGCTGAATAGGGAGGTAACTAGAGCGATGCCGGTGGCGGATAGTAGAGAGCGCACCCCTGGCGGACATGAAGTTAGAAAAATAATGAGTACCAGATTGAGATCAGGTGTGAAAGTGGCCGGAACGCCAAGGTTTGGGAAAAAACTTGATTCGATGGCGGTCAGGATAAAAGCTGTACAAGTAAAAAAGAGTGGTGAAAAAAGGGCCAGGGTGTTCATATTTTTCAAGTCTTTTAGGGTTGATCTCTCAGCAAAAAAATCAAGAATTTTAAGAAACTGTGAAAGTGTCGGATCTGAGGTGTGCAACAAAGCCGATGGAGTTTTGCGGAGTTGTCAAGAGTTGGGTAGGGAGGGGATAATAAAGACCTCCTCAATAGTGTTGAGATCAAATTCAGGTTTTACATTGATGGTTTGACTTAGTCCATTGTGGCTTTGCGTAGTAGTTACGATGGTGCCGACGGTTATTCCCTTGGGAAAGATGTTGTCAAGGCCTGAGGTGATCAGTTGGTCGCCGACTTTTACATCGGCGGTGCGCTGCAGGTAGGCCAGTTCGCAGAGTTCGCCGCCGGTGCCTTGCAGGGTGCCGCGAATACGATTTCTTTGAATGATGACATCACAAGCACTATTTTGATCTACCAGCAACAGGACTTTGGCTGATTGTGGCCCGCAGGCAATGATACGGCCGATAACACCACCGGGGGTGAAGACCGGATTATTTACTTCAAGATCCTGGTTGGATCCGCAGTCGATGATCAAGATATGAGAGAGACTGTCGGTCTGGCGTCCGATTACATGGGCTGATATGCCTTGGGCCAGAGTGTCATGTTGTTTTTTGAAATTAAGGAGCTTATGCAGGCGCAGGTTTTCGAGGCGAGCTTCTTCCAGTTGGGCCAGGCGGCTTTCTGCGATGGCAAGATCTTTTTTCAGTTGAGTATTGATCTCTTTTGTGCCGACAAGGTTGATGTAGCTGTCAAAAGCTCTGCTGCCGGTGGAAAAGGTCAAATCGATGCACTTTTGGATCGGGTAGGTCATGGTCAAGGCCGCCTTTTCAGCTATGCTGATCAGGCTGCCTCCTCTTTGTAACCCAAAACTGATGCAGAGGGTAAAAAAAGTAAAAATCAGCGCCAGGCTGAGCAGCCATGGCAGTCGGCGGCTGAAAGCGGTCATGTTAGTCTCGCTCTAATGCGGGAATCACTCCCGCAACCCAAAAATTACTGAAAGGCACTAATCACTCTCGGTAACTTGTCGCAAAAGTTTTAAGTTATCCAGGACCATCCCCGAACCGCGGACGACACAGGTCAGGGGATCTTCAACCACGGTTATCGGCAATCCGGTCTCATGGCGCATTAAGGAATCAAGTTTGTGTAGCAAGGCACCGCCACCGGTCAGCATGATGCCTTTGTCGACAATATCAGCAGCCAGCTCAGGTGGAGTTCGTTCAAGAGCTACCCGGACTGCATCAAGGATAGCGTTTACCGGTTCGGTCAAGGCTTCCCGGATCTCTTCGGAATTGATATCCAGAATTTGGGGAACTCCAGCTACTGTGTCTCGACCTTTGATGGTCATGGTTTTGGGTTCGTCGAAGGGAGCAGCGGAGCCAATCTCGATTTTTATCTGTTCAGCCATACGTTCGCCAATCATCATGTTGTATTTGCGGCGAATATACTGAATGATAGCCTCATCTATCTTATCTCCCCCGACGCGTACTGAACGGGAAAAGACGATGCCGGCTAAAGAGATAACTGCGACTTCAGTGGTGCCCCCCCCTATATCGACAACCATATTGCCGGTTGGTTCGGTGATCGGCAGACCGGCACCAATGGCAGCCGCCATTGGCTCTTCAATAAGATAGACTTCCCGGGCACCAGCCGATTCCGCCGATTCTTTGACGGCCCTTCGTTCTACCTGGGTGATTCCGGAGGGGACGCAGATGACAGTTCGTGGCCGCACCCATTTTTTGCGCTTATGAACCTTGGTAATAAAGTGACGTAACATTGCTTCAGTAACTTCAAAATCGGCAATGACTCCATCTTTCATGGGTCGAATGGCAACAATATTTCCCGGTGTACGGCCGAGCATAAGTTTGGCTTCAGTGCCGACAGCCAGAACTTTTTTGGTACCGTTCGGGAGGCTCTGGACGGCAACTACTGAAGGCTCATCGATGATAATCCCTTTTCCTTCAACGTAAACCAGGGTGTTTGCCGTACCGAGGTCAATTGCCAGATCGCTGGAGAAGAGGCCGAAGAATGAACTGAACATTTATGAAACTCTCTAAATTATATAGACTACCTTTTTTTCAAGACAGCCTGAAATATGATATTATTTACTGGGTATGCGATTGAAAATGCAAGTCTTGCGCCAATGTAACTTCAACCATCCAGAACTTCCCTGATCTTAAATCAAACAACTCTTTGTCGATTAAGAAAACTTTAATTTCAACAAGTGCCGGTATGTTAACAGGGAAAAAGGGAAAATTCAAGAAAAATAAATGGTTCCGGACTATTTTAGAAAAAAAAAGAGTCTTGATAAAAAAATAGAAAAACGTTCGATTTCTGCATCATGAAAAGCTGACTTGACTCCGGCATTCGGATGGATTACATCTCTTGCAGTTTTAACATAAGGGCTCACGCTGATTTTTTATGATGATCCGACTATACAAAAAATATTATACGAAGCCGTTAAGGATTGTGCAGCCATGAATCCGTTACAGTTGCCGGATGAGTTCTGGCTCGAGGATACAGTTCTTGATGATGATTCCGGGGAGTCTCGGCATGTCTATAGTGTCTCTCAGTTAAGTGGTGATATCCGCCTTATTTTAGAGGATAATTTTACTCCGGTCTGGGTCGAGGGTGAGATCTCAACACTTAGAACTCCAGCTTCTGGACATAGCTATTTTACTCTCAAAGACGAGCGCTCGCAGTTGAAAGCGGTGATTTTTCGTCGTCAACGAGTGGCCTTGAAGTATCAGCTGCAAGAGGGTGACCGGGTATTATGCAACGGCCGAATCAGTCTTTATGAGCCTCGTGGAGAGTATCAGATTATTGTCTCCAGCATTGAGCTTCAGGGGCTTGGCGAGTTGTGGCGGGCCTTTACGGATCTCAAAGAGAAACTTATGCGCGAAGGTTTATTCAAACCTGAACGTAAAAAAGCGATTCCTCAATTGCCTCAAACTCTGGCTCTGATAACTTCAGCTACCGGTGCAGCGGTTCATGATATTCTCCAGGTTGTGAGGCGCCGTTTTGTCGGAGTAGAGATAATTGTTGTGCCGGTGACGGTTCAGGGTGAACAGGCTGCCGGCGAGATTGTTGCCGCTTTGGAACTTGTCAACCGCTATTGGAGAGAACGCATTGATACTGTGATTCTGGCTCGGGGTGGAGGCTCTTATGAAGACCTGCAGCCCTTTAACGATGAGCGGGTGGCCCGGGCAATTGCTGCCGGCTCGATTCCGTTGATCAGTGCCGTGGGCCATGAGATCGACTTTACAATAGCCGATTTTGTTGCTGATCTCAGGGCCCCGACACCGTCAGCAGCAGCCGAGTTGGTTATCGCTGACCAGAGTGAAATTGTCGATCGACTGCACCACCTGCGCCAGCGTTTACAGCAGATCGGGCGCTATCAAATATCTGTGGAGCGGCGGCGTTTACAGATGTTGGCACTGGCACTTGAACGAGGTGGCGAGACGGTTTCCTTAAGGCGTCAGGAATTTGTTGAACTTAAGATTCGTTTCCGGACGGCGATGCTCTCTCGTTTGCGTCTAGTACGGCAAAATCTTAAAATCTATGAATTTCGTCTGCAACAGGAGTCTCCTCTTTTAAGGATTAAACCACTTTTAGCCGGGATTGATCTGCAAGAACAGCGATTCAAACAAGCCCTGCGTCATCTTCTGGCCGGAAAACGACAACAGGTTACGGTCTCAAGTGATCGTCTTAAATCCGGCAGCCCCCTGGCCGTGCTGGCTCGGGGCTATACGATTGTCGAAAGAGTCGACAATGATAAGGTGGTCAGCAAAAGTTCCGACCTGGCAGTGGGAGAGCAACTGCGTCTTCGTCTACATCAGGGAGGGGCAATGTGTCGGGTCGAGAAGATTGATGAATTGTGATTGGTGAAATATGAATAAAAAGATAACCTTTCTCTTTTTTTTATTGATGTTGCTATTGGCGGCTTCTTTCTTGCCGAGTTCGATATGGGCTGAAAACGAGGGCTTTGTTTCGGTTTCTCGATTGGATTATGAGATTTTCCACGCCCCGGAAAATCTGCGGCCCGGACAGGCTCTAGTGGTTGCTTTTCGTTATCGAGGTACAAAACCGGTGGCTGACCAGCAGCCCCTTATGTTAAATTTTATCGATCGGAAATTCTTTCTCGAACCAGTTGCCGGAGGTTGGCGAGGGGTAGCAGCGGTTCCTTTGGGAACTGTAGCCGGCAGTTATCAATTGTTGATCAAGTTTGATGATGGTGCAGAACTGGCTTTGCCGATTACTGTACTTGCTCATGACTATGGTGAACAGCGGCTGACGGTTCCAGACGAGATGGCAACTCCGGTACGACCGGAAAATCTGCAGAAAATCAAACAAGATCGAAAGAGTTTGAGGCTCGCCTATGCTTCCTCCGGCTCCGACCTTCTTCTTGAAAGAGTGGTTCGACCACCTCTTTCTACAACTATCACTTCACCTTTTGGTCGGAGACGGTTGCTCAATGGTAAACCAAAATCTCCACATGGTGGAGTTGATTATAAAGCCGCTGTCGGAGTGCCTATAGTTGCGGCGGCAAAAGGCCGGGTGGTTCTGGCGGAAGAGCTTTATTATAGTGGTAATCTGGTGCTTCTCGATCATGGTCTAGGTATTTTTACACTTTATATGCATCTCGATGAGATATCCTGTCGTTGCGGTGATGTTGTTGATTTCGGTCAGATTATCGGGACGGCGGGAAGTAGTGGCCGGGTAACGGGTCCCCATCTGCACTGGGGGGTCAAGATTGCCGGAGTTTTCGTCGATCCGCTTCGTTTTGTTACCGATAGTAAACATTTGTTAAGAGTTCCGTGGGAGGGTGAAGATGGCAAAAGTAAGTTTTGAAGATTCAATGAAGAGGCTTGAAGAGGTTGTCGGCAAATTGGAAGGGGAGGAGGTCTCATTGGAAGAGTCCCTGAAACTCTTTGAACAGGGGGTTAAATTGATGCGTTTTTGTCATCTTCGCTTAAGTGAGGTTGAAGAGAAGGTCCAGACTCTGGTGGCGGATGAAAAAGGGGGTGGCCATCTAGAGGAGTTTAAGGAGTGAACGAACAGCTAAAGGTTTTTCTGGATGAGTATGTCCCTCGAATAGATCTCTATCTGAAGAAGCTGTTGTTTGCTGATCGGGTCGGTGTCCGGTTGGCGGCACCATTAAATGATGCTATGCACTACAGTGTCGACGCCGGTGGTAAACGTTTGCGACCGGTTTTGACGGTTATGGCTTACCGTCTTCTGGCTGACGATTGGCAGCGGGCCCTGCCGGTGGCGGCTGCTTATGAATTGGTTCACACCTACTCTCTGATTCATGACGATCTGCCGGCTATGGATGACGACGATCTGCGTCGAGGGCGGCCGACCAACCATAGGGTTTTTGGTGAAGCGATGGCAATCCTTGCTGGAGATGCCCTTTTGACCGAGGCTTTCCGCCTGCTTGCCGATGAGGTTGAGGCTGGACCTGATATTGTTGTAAAATTGGTTTCCGGTTTGGCCTTGGCAGCCGGGCGTGATGGTATGGTCGGAGGCCAGGCTATCGATATTTTGAGCCAGGGAAGCGGTCAGGGAAAAACTGGTAAGCAGAGTGAACTTCTTAAGATTCTGCATCGACGTAAAACCGGAGCTATGATCTCCGGTTCACTGTTGGCCGGGGTCGATCTGGCTCAAGGCGATGCCTCCTTGCGATCACGGCTGGCTGAATTTGGTGAAGTTATAGGACTTGCCTTTCAAGTGGCAGATGATATCCTTGATGAAGTCGGCGAAGAGGAGAGTCTGGGAAAAGATATAGGTTCCGATCGCGAATTGGGAAAATTAACCTTTGTCTCCCTCTTTGGTCTCTCTAAAGCCCGGTTCAAGCTTGCCGAACTCCACCGGCAGGCACTCTACCTTCTTGAGCCCTTAGGAGAAAAGGCTGATGGCCTCAGGGCTTTGGCGGATTATATTGTAGAAAGGGATCGATAATGCAACGTATTCATATATTAGGCTGTGGAAAATTCGGTTATCGGGCGCTGGAGTTTTACGCGCAAAAAAGAGAACCTCAAAATCTGGTCCTTGTCGATTCAGAGGAGGAGAATCTGGTCTTAGGACAACAGCTCTTATCATCCGCAAATGTGGACTTTTCAACCAGCAGCCGGGACGCAGTTGATTATCTCGTCACCCTTATAAATGATCCAGAGGCTTTACAGAATGACTGGATTATTCCCACTGTACCACTCCATCTTGCTTTTGCGGTTTTGCGCCGGCTGAGCCGGCGCGGACAACTGCCCTGGACAACCCGGCCCTCACTGCCTAATCTCTTTGCCGGAGAACGAGACGAGATCTACAGCAGCCTGGCCGATTTTCTCTGTCCCTCCGATTGCCCTCAGCCGCGAAGCCACTGCTTCCACACCGGGAAAAAGCGCGATCCCTCGCTTCTCAACCTTCTGGCTCGTCTCGATTATCGTTTGCAACATGAACAATGTCGGAAATTACCCTCTCTTATCCTGCCCAGTACCCAGATCGGTCCCGGTCTTGGCGGTTTTCCCTTGCGGCGCCTGGAGCGAATAATTTCTTTTATAAATAATCGCTGCCCCGGCCCGCTGCTTTTTAGCACGGCCTGTCGCTGTCATGGAGTTACCAATATTCTTGCCAGTCAGCAGTGAAAATCCTTCGGAAAAATGTTCATAAGATTATAAGTTGCCTTGTTAAGCTCTTAGTAAGTGATTTCCCCCATTGTTACCTCTCTAAAAGTAAAAAAAGCATACTTTTTTCATACTTTTGTCGTATTGACTTTCCCATAATAATTTGTTTTCTTAGAAATTATATAGAAAAGCATCAAATCATGTGAAAACCACACCCGTCGAAAGACGGGGTCGGAAAACCACGGGTCTTGTCACCAGCATTTTCAAAGACAGCCGGGTTGCCTCTCTCAAGAGCAACTCGGCTGTCTTTGTTTGTGAAGCTATTTTAAATACACCAAACAGGCATTTAATTTTATAAGGAGGGGGTCAGAGGATGAAAAAGTTAACTTTAATTTATATGATTTTGTTTCTTGTGTTGACGCTTGCCGCCGCGACGGCCTCAGCGAATTTGGTGACTATCGGTACGGCAAATTATCTTGGTTCTGACTACAATTTGATCTGGGACGATGACAACAACGGTAATTCGGTGATCTGGTTGGATTACAGCAATGGCGCAACAAATTGGGTGGCCCAGAACGCTTGGGCCGCAGGACTGAATGCCTCCGGCGTCTTGACATATGATATAGATTCAACCTACACCGTTGACTGGGGCACAAACAGCTGGCGACTGCCGGCCACGGTTGACGGTCCGAGAGTTTTTGGCTACGACGGCACCACTACAGCCGGTTATAATATCACCAGCTCCGAAATGGGCCATTTATATTATACGGAGCTGGGCAACCTGGGCTATCATGACACAGCGGGTAATACACAACCGGGTTTTGGTCTAAATAATACAGGAGTTTTTAATAATCTTAGGAATAATGACGGCCGCTACTGGTCCGGCACTGATTTTACAGCCTATTCTTCATCAGCATGGCACTTTTTTATGTACTACGGCAGTCAAGACACCTATCTTAAAACTAACAACCTCTATGGACTAGCAATTCGCAGCGGCGATGTTTCAGCGGTTCCAGTGCCTGCGGCTATCTGGCTCTTAGGCTCTGGTCTGATTGCTATTGTTGGAATACGGCGTAAGAAAGGTTGATTTTTTTTATAAGCTGAATGTCATAAGGCAGAGCTATCAAGGTTCTGCTTTTTTTTGTAATTATCCTTCCGGTTTTAAACGTGACTTTCATTACTCTCCCTGAGGGGGCGCTTTTCTTGACTTGCTTCCAGCCCTCTGTTACTTACTGTTCAATTCTATCCTGATAGTTTATGCCCTTGTAGAGGGTGTTGTCGGCTGCCAATTGAGGAATATGATAAAGCCCAAGCGGGAAACCCTGAAGGATCGTCGTCAGCGAGTGCAAGATGTGATTTTGAATTTGTCACGTCTTTATCCTCTGGCTACCTGTGGGCTTGTCTATAACAGCTCCCTGGAGTTGCTGGTTGCCGTTATCCTGTCAGCCCAGTGTACAGACGTGCGAGTCAACCAGGTGACCCCAGCTCTTTTTGCCCTCTATCCTGATGCTCGAGCTTTTGCTCAAGCGTCGCGATCAGAGCTCGAAGAGGCGATCCGAAGTACCGGTTTTTTTCGTAACAAGGCGAAAAATATTCAGCTCTGCTGTCAGCAGCTGCTGGCCCGGCACGATGGCCGGATTCCACCATCCTTAAATGAGCTGGTTAAGCTCCCCGGGATTGGTCGAAAAACCGCCAATGTTGTTTTAGGGGAGATCTATGGTTTACAGGGGGTCGTTGTCGACACTCACGTTAAGCGCTTAAGTTGTCTGCTGGGTTTAACCAAAAGTGAAGATCCCGTTAAAATTGAACAGCATCTAATGAAAGTTGTGCCGGAGATGGCCTGGAATCTCTTTTCTCATCTTTTGATCTATCATGGGCGTAACCTCTGTCCGGCCCGGCGTCCTGGATGTGAAGCTTGTCCGGTTGTCCGACTCTGTCCGGCTGGTCACAAGAAAGTATTCTCATAATGTCGGATTTTACCATTATCGATATTCCAAGCCCCAATTTTGACTCTCGTCCTCCCGGAGTAACTATCGATCTTGTGGTGATTCATGCGATCAGCCTGCCGCCGGGTAAATTTGGTACGGGGCGGGTAATCGACTTTTTTACCAACTCTCTTGATTCGGAAGAGGATCCCTATTTCTCTGAAATTAGCGGGCTCAGGGTTTCATCCCACTATTTTATCGAACGTCAGGGTCGGGTTATACGTTTTGTGGATGATGAAAAACGGGCCTGGCATGCCGGAATCAGCCGTTTTCAGGGGCGTGATAACTGTAATGACTTTTCTCTCGGCATAGAACTTGAAGGAGATGACTTTAATTGTTTTACCGAGGTTCAATATCAACGTTTGAATGAGCTTTTAAAGTCTATAAAAAACCGCTGGCCGGCTGTGACCGGTAATCGAATTGTCGGTCATTGTCATGTTGCGCCGCAACGAAAGAGTGATCCGGGGCCTTTTTTTGACTGGAAAAGAATAGGAGTAGAGATTGCCTGAGAGAGAGTTCAGTCAGCTCTTAATGGTCGGGGTTAGCGGAGAACGGTTGACAAGGTTTGAACGTTCGGCCTGGCAACGCTTTCCTCCGGGCGGGATCATTCTCTTTGCCCGAAACTGCGTTGATCCACAAAAAACTAAGGCTTTAGTCGGCGAACTCCAGGAAATCTCAATTGAAACCAGTGGCTTGCCGTTGATTGTGGCAGTGGATCAGGAGGGTGGTCCGGTTGTTCGTCTTCGTGAGAGTTTTCCCGATTTTCCCGGGGCTGCAACCTTAGGTAAGGATGATGATCTGAAAAAGACCCGGAGTACGGCCAAGGCTCTTGGGAAAGCTTTGTCTGAGATCGGTATAAATTGCAATTTGGCTCCGGTTGCCGACCTCCTGCAAACCTCAAGCCGAGTCCTGCATAAGCGCTGCTTCGGGGCTGACCCGGAACTGGTTTCAGGCCACGTTAAAGCCTATATTGAGGGCCTGCAGAGCAGTGGGGTGGCGGCTTGTGTAAAGCATTTTCCCGGTCATGGAACGGTCGCTGATGACAGCCACACTATGTTACCGGTCTCACCTTTGCAGAGGTCCGAACTGGAGCCCCATCTTAAACCCTTTGCGGCAGCCATTGTCGCCGGGGTTAAGATTATGATGGCGGCCCATCTTAAATTTCCCGTAATTGATTCACGCTCGGTGCCGTTTTCATCACTTTTTTTAAATGAAATTGCCCGTCTTGAGATGGGTTTTTCCGGCCTGATTATATCGGATGATCTTGATATGGCAGCTGTTGCCGGAAGGCCTCTGCCTGAGGTGATGGTCGAGGGATTAAAAGCCGGTCTCGATATGGCGTTGTGGGGTCGAAATCTTAAAGCGGTTGCCGACCCCGAGCTGGTGATGGCAGGTTTTGTTAATAAAATTCAAGATTGTGGTCTGACATCCGAGCTCCTGCAGAGAAAAATAGAGCGCATTCGTCTTTTACGAAAGGCTTTGGAGATGGGGTTGAGTAAGGATGGTTAAACTTGGTTTAGAGAGCTTTATTGAGAAGGCAAAGATACTTCCTGCAGGTTGCCGGGCTGCATTCTTAACCCACCAGGCTGCAGTTGACAGTCGTGGAATCACCTCTTTAGAGCGTGTGCGTCGGGCCTTTCCCGAGCTTGTGCAGTCGGTTTGGAGTCCGCAGCACGGTTTTTATGGTGATCGCCAGGCTAATATGATCGCCTCTAAGGATTTCTCAGATCCCCTCTCCGGTTTGCGGGTATGCAGTCTTTATGGTGAAAAGCGACAACCAACACCAGAGATGTTTTCGGGAATTGATCTGATTCTGGTTGATCTCGTAGATGTTGGTTGCCGTGTCTATACCTATATTTGGACTCTCTATCTTCTACTTGTGGAGGCGGCCGGAGCCGGTGTCAAGGTTGTGATTCTTGATCGCCCCAACCCTTTAGGCGGAGTGGAGATTGAAGGCAACCTGCCGCGCTCAGATCACAGCTCTTTTGTAGGGCTTTATCCGCTGCCGATGCGCCACGGTATGACGATTGCTGAACTGGCTCTCTATTTTAAATATCGAGCCGGTATCGATGTTGAACTTGATATTTTTGAAATCGAAGGTTGGCGGCGGTCATCATATTTTAATGAAACCGGACTTTTCTGGGTCTTGCCGTCACCCAATATGCCGACTCCGGCAACGGCTATGGTCTATCCGGGTCAGGTACTGCTCGAGGGAACCAATCTCTCCGAAGGGCGGGGAACAACTCTGCCCTTTGAGTTGTGTGGGGCTCCGTTTATTGATCCAAGGGCTTTATTGGCGGAGATCGACCAACAAGCTGCAAGCGGATTATTTTTGCGCCCGACCTGGTTTACACCGACTTTTGATAAGTGGGACGGTGAACTTTGCGGCGGTCTCCAGCTTCATGTTATTGATTCGCAGAAGTTTTCTCCTTATCGTTTTACACTGGCGCTGCTTAAAGCTGTGATCAAGCTCTATCCTGATAATTTTGCCTGGTTGGCGCCGCCTTACGAGTATGAGTATGAAAAACTTCCCATCGATATCCTGACTGGCGACCCGCTTATCCGTAAGGCTCTTGAAAGTTCAGGCGATCTTGATCATCTTAAGGAGTCCTGGAAAGATAGCCTTGAAGTTTTTTACGAACAGCGCACTAATGCTATAATCTATCTTTAACGGCTGGAAGTTTTTTTTTAGGGTTTTGGTTTTTTCGGACACCCTGTTTGACAAGTTCTACTATCTTTCTTATAATTCTATGCGAAATATATTTTGGGGAGGGAAAATGAATAATCAGTATAAAGTTATTTCGGTTCTATTGTTGTTTGTTGTTGCCGGTGTTATTTTTTCCGGCTGTGCCGGTTGTGCCGGTTATGAGCGCGGTGCTCGGGTAACCCCGGTTTTTGTCGCGGCTTCCGGAGCTAAAGTCTACGTTCATCCGCCGAAAGATCAAACCCTTTCCGGCTGGATGGAGACCTATATCGATATTGAGCTTGAACATTTAGGCTTTAAAATTGTCGAAGACCCCCATGCCAGTGATCTGCTGGCCTACTACTCTTACTCCTACGATTGGGAGGAACCCTCCTATATCCGTGATTTTTTGATTGTTTTCAAGCCCTATCCGGGTGACGACCTGGAGCTGCTGGCCTCGGCCAGCTGCTATCATCGTTGTTCCTGTTCATTTACTCAGGCCGGCGGCCAGGAAGTGCATGAAGCTTTTACGGCCCTGCGTGAAGAGCTCAATGCGGCCTCGAAAACCAAGACCAAGGATTCATGGCAGTGAGAAAAATGACGGAATCTGGTACCGGAGCCCGCGGTTTCACTCTGGTTGAACTTCTCTTAGCCCTTGGGATTGCCGGAATAATTGCCGCATTTTCCATTTCGATTTCAAGCTCCATCAGCAATTTAAGTAAACAGGCCATGACCAAAGCTCGCATGGGGACGATTGCGGCAAAAGCCAGGCAGTATTATCGCTCACATAAACTTCAGGTTCCTGCAGCCACCACTCCGACCGATTCGATACCTGTAGATTCGAGCAACCTTAATTTGGAGCAGAAGTATCGTCTTGATGGTTGGGGAAAGTATCTTTACTACCGAGTCTCTCCGGCAATTAATGGTATAAAAGTTAATGGCAGCAGCACCGGGGTCGGGGCAATAATTATCAGTGGTGGCCCAAATCAGCAGATTGATATCGTTAATCATACGACGGCCTCTAGCCTGCTGGTGGCCGGGGACGATCTTATAGTCGGAGTAAACTTCAATCAGGAAGCGACCGAGATTGTACTTGAAGATCTACAACTTTTACAGAGTAAGGTTGAGGCCTTTGATGCTCAGTTTGAGGGAGTAGATAATGATAGTTCCGGTGGTATCGATGAGGATGGCTGTATCGCTGACAGTGGTACCGGATGTCCTCCAACAGGTGATAATGATCCAAACTGTGGTCGCGCAACTCTTGATAATATAACCTTTTATGACTGCGGTAGTGGCGCCGGAGTCAATGAAACTGCTTCAGCCGCAGCCTTTATGACTTATCTATACAATCTTTCCAGTCACTATATTGCCGACTCCTGGGGCAACCCCTATCAATGGAGTGATCCGGCAGATCCTTTGAAACATCACAAGTTCTGGTCCTATGGTCCGGATGGTTCTAGTGGAACGGTTGCCGGTGATACTGCCGACGACATAGTTTTTTGACCACGAAATAATCAAAAAAATTTGATTGGTGTTTGTTGCAGTGTCTCGTGCTGTTTAAAACAGGTGGAGTTGTTCGTGAAATGTAGTAAAGCGGCCGCCGATAACCGTGGATTTTCTCTTTTATTGGTTCTGATCATGATGTCAGCGGTAACCATTGGTCTGGTTATGTTGACGAGGAGTGCTTTCAAAGGGGAGAATTTTAGTAAAAATGAAGTGACCGTTGCCCGAATGAACGTGGTTGCTAAAGCTTTGGGACAATACTATCTCGGTCATCGAAATCTTCCAGGTCCAGGCGCAAATTCGCGGGTTCCAGTGGCGCGGTTGTCTCTGCAGGCAAAGTACGGCCTTGACGGTTGGGGCAAGTTTTTGCACTATAATTATGATTCTATCTCCAGTTTGCGAGGTATCAGTGTTGACGGTAAAGCGGTGGCCGCTGTTTTGGCCAGTAGCGGTTCCAATCAGGAGATTGAGGCGGCGACTCGACCCGGAAATGGAACTATCTATCTTGATGTCGGTAATGACGATATTCTCATGCCGGTTACCTTGCAATCTGAGGCTGTAGCTCTGGCAACCACAACCCTGCACAACCTGGCCCGCAAAACCTGTTCGTATATCTGTGTCAATGGTGAGTCGGTTCTCGATGATGATGATCTTGATGCGACGGATGCAATGGGGGCTCTGGATGGAGATGGTTTTACAGGTGGATTGTCACAGGTCGGTTTATTTCTGGAATTTTCTTTAAATACTGCGACTTATGCCATTGATCCCTGGGGTAACAGCTATCAATGGTTGGGGGATAGTTCATTACCGGCCAACTCTTTTCGTTCATTGGGACCGGATGGCGTGGTCAGTGGTGATGATATTATTGTTGGTGCCCGCACGACCTTGGTAGCGTGCGGTTGCTCATTCCCCCCTCCGTTGAGTCTGTTCACCTTTGAAGCTAATCAAATTCAAGGAAATATAATAACTGTGAAGACTCCATATGGTGAAAGTATTGGGACATTGGAAGGTGATACATCCGTTGTGGCCTATCAAACGGGGGCCGATTATGATGGCCCTCCTACTTCATCTGCCGGAGAGTACGCAGTCTATTTTGATGGCAACCATGATTATATTATAATGGATCAGCCCCCCTATTTTGTTCTTGACGAAGATTTCACCTTGTCGGCTTGGTTTAAGACAACCGGCGTGTTGAATCAATATGCGAAAGTGATTTCTCGAAGAATTGGAAGTTATAAATACTATTTTCTCGGTTCCAAAGGTAACAGTGGCACAACCAGATGTGATAACGGAGGAGTGGCGCATCCCTATGGCGGTGTTTTGGGAGGCCAAGATGATTATAATATGGGTGGTCATCAGACTAGCACCAGAACGATTATCAGTATGCCTTGCGGTGAGTGGCATCATGTAGCGGTGGTTTTTGATCACGAACTTGCAGGATCATCACTCTCTATCTATTATGACGGTATACTGCAGGAGATTCGAAGTGGTTTGCCGGTGTCAGCTCCGAATGATGAAGATATCAAATTAACTATCGGAGCTGACAGTGGTGGAGGGAGTGGTTTTTTTCAGGGCTGGATCGATAATGCTGCACTTTTTGATGAGGCTTTGACCGGAGAACAGATTATTTCAGTGATGGATCGGAGTGAATAGGAGGCCATTTGAAAAAAATTGCTCTTCTCAGATAGCCTCCTATGTAAGGCCGGTTAGATTAGTCGTTGTCCACTTACTTTAGAACTTCACCTTTAAGGTTAATGACCATCTCTTTAACTGGAAGGGTTTGACCGGCTTTTTGCAGGGCGTTTTTAACGGCCACCGGCAGACCCGAACAGCAGGGCACTTCCATGGTGACAACGGTTACACTTTCGACTTCGTTTTTCGCAAACATCTCGGTAAAACGTTCTTCATAATCGGGCAGGTCATCAAATTTGGGGCAACCCATCATGACGACACGGTCGGCCAGCAGCTCCTGATGCAAGGCCGCATAAGCAACGGCAGCGCAGTCAGCCAGGATAAGAATATCCGCATTTCTAAGGAATGGAGCATGGGCCGGAATCAGACGGATCTGAACTGGCCAGTGGCCGAGGGCGGAAGTCGGGGCGGGGCCTTTGGAAATTTCTTGCTTGTTATTATCTTTACAGCTTGTTAAGGTCTGCATCTGGGTAGAGGGGCAACCGCAGGCCAGGGTTTCAGGTGCATTAATCTGACTCTTCTCACTGGATGCGCTATTATCACTGGCGTCACGACTTTTGAGATACTCCTCGACGGCTTCAGGGTCGAAATCATCAGCCACCCTTTCAACTATCGAGATCGCCCCCTGCGGGCAGTCTCCCAGACAAGCCCCGAGACCGTCACAATACTTTTCGGCGACAACTTTGGCCTTGCCATCAATTATCTGAATGGCGCCTTCATCACAGGCCGGAACGCACTGTCCGCAACCATCGCACAACTCTTCATCGATCTCGATAATTTTTCGTAAAATCTTCATCTTAAATCTCCATTATTTTTGATGTTTAATTTATAATCACACTTTTTCTTGCCACCTCGCGGCCGCTGTTGGTCGAGAGATCTTCTTTTATATGAGCCGCAAATTCAGCCTGAGAAAAAGGTGTCTCTTTATTCTGGTTTTGTAGTCGGTATATTTGGATGGCATCATGAACGCATCTAAAGTTCAGGGTCTCATTGTCACCAGGGTGAAAGATGTGGTCAAGGATGGCTAGAACTTCTTCGGTCAACTCCTCTTTCGCTTTGAGTCCTTCAAGTATCTCCCGACCCAAGCGGACAGCTTCTCTCTCTAAATCTTCTAAAGAAGGTGTGGTCTTATTTTTCTTCGCCAGTTTGGCTCCGATATTATGGAGGTAGGCGGCGCAAAGGACAACGGCCGGGTTGGCGCCCTCTTCAGGAGCTATTTTAGCGGCAAAGCGGGCCACTTTGGTGGCTTGGCCGACGTTTTTAAAATCTTTATGGAAATGCATCTTCATTTTAAGGGCGACCCGATCTTTAAGCAGGTCGTCCCTGCCGGCAAGCAACTCAGGTGGTAACTCTCCCATACACTGCTCAGCGTATTGGCAGTAAGAGGCACAACCGAAATCCATTTTAGGATTAACCACCTGCTTTCCGCAATTTTTACACTTGCAAGTGGTCTGGTCCTTGAAAAATTCGATGTCGGTGCCGCATTCGGGGCATTTTGAGTCAAATATTGCATCATGTTTCCAGTAGCGGGAATCCTGACCGGGACAGCGCATGGCGTTTTCTCCAATTGTCATAGAAATATATTGTTCTTAGAGAGTTTAGCGGATTTAATTCCGCAGCAACTACTTTTAAAGTGTATCGATTTTTAAAGTGTATCGATATTGTCTTTTTATTCTGTTTGAGGCAGATTATCATTGACTTAAGTCAATCGGCTGAAATATTGTTATTATGAATGTATCGTTGATAGCAAAATGTGACTGGGTTAGTAATTTATGGTGAAATATGGTTGATGACCGAGATAGATCGTTGGTGAAATGGCTTGGTGAGACTACACTGTTTTCCGGAATGGCGGACCAACATCTCAGGGATTTGAGTGGGATCGCCATGGTTGTCAGTTATAAACGCCGGGCAACCATTTTCAGTGAAGGAGATCAGGGTAATGGTTTTTACTTGGTGAAAGAAGGAAAGGTGAAGATATTTATGATCTCCCCGGATGGCAAGGAGCAGATTCTGCATATCTTCGGGCCCGGTGAGCCCTTCGGGGAAGTGCCGGTTTTTGCCGGTCAAAGTTTTCCGGCGCATGCCGTGGCTCTGGAAACCAGTCGCCTGGTCTTTTTACCACGTGATGATTTTATTGCATTGGTCGCTGCTAATCCGGCTCTGGCACTCAATCTGTTGGCAGCCCTCTCTCAGCGTCTGCGTCAGTTTACGAAGATGATAGACGCACTCTCTTTAAAAGAGGTTCCCGGTCGTCTTGCGGCTCATCTGCTTTTTCTGAGCAAGAAACAGTCTGCGGGAGATCAATTACAGTTGGAACTCTCAAAAACCCAGTTAGCCAGCCTGCTGGGTACGATTCCGGAAACTCTTTCAAGGATGTTAAGTAAACTGCAGCGGGAGGGGTTTATCACGCTTGAGGGGGCCAGTATCGCTATTGTCGATCGGGAGGGACTTGAAGAGCTCGCCGAAATCGGCAAATTTTGATTTTTTTAAATTCTCAGCGTCCTAAACTAAGTCTTTGCCCGATCATTATTTTTGAGCTATTAAGCTTATTGATTTTTTTCAGTCTCGTGATCGGGATCTGAAAGCGACGGCTGATAGCCCCTAAAGTGTCTCCGTTTTTAACGGTGTAATATGGTTGGCGGTAATTTTTTTTATCGGGTAATGGTTTTAATGTCTTAAAAACTGTTGCCATTTTATGACTGGAGCCTTTTGGGAGGAGCAGATTGAACCTGCCGCTGGGTAATTGTTTGCTGATCAGGTGGGGGTTAAGTTTTTTCAGGGTGTGATAGGTGGTTCCTAGCTGCAGGGCGAAATCGGTCAGCAAAAATTCATTTTTCAGCTTTAATGAAACCGGCTCTCCGGTCAAGGGTTGATAATATTGGTCGGCTGAGACGTTGAAACCATAAATTTCCGGATTAGTGAGGATTATTTTAATGGCTGCCAGGCGATATAGGTAGCGTTCGCTCTCCTGGGGTAGAGAGAGGTGGTAGTAATCGCTGGATTTCTGTTCATCCATGGCGCTACTGACCCTCTGTTCTCCGCAATTATAGGCTGCTAAAGCCAGGGACCAGTGTGAAAATTTTTCTTTTAAAAAGGAGAGATAAGAGAGAGCTGAGCGGGTTGCAGCGAGAAGGTCAAGTCGTTCATCGATGGTGGTAGTGATGCGCAGGCCCTGACGGCGACCGGTATGTTTCATGAACTGCCAGAGTCCGGCGGCCCCGGCCCGGGAATGGATATCTACAATCAGTGAACTTTCAGCAACCGGCAGATATTTCAGATCATCAGGCAGGTCGGCGGCCTTTAGCTCTTTTGCAAAAAAAGGGAGGTATCGGGAACTGCGTTTAAGCCACATTTCAACTTGAGCGCGATTATGAACTGCAATCGTAAATTCACGGTCAAGCATTTCACGGCAGTGACGCTCACTCAACGGCAGAGGTTCACCGCAGAATGAGAGGGTTTTCGGTATCTTGAAGCTGGGAAAGATTTGGCCGGCGTTTTTATGTGGTAGGGATGGTTGGTTTTCAGGCAGGGCCGCAAGCGGTGTTGCCTGAATCAAGAAGATCCCGAGGGCAAAGAATATAATATGTTTGATTTTATATGGTTTTTTGTTGTACATATCAGCATTTTTAATGTTTTTTCCGGTATTCGTCAAGTTTGAAAAAAGATGTTTCTGAAAAGCCGAAAAAAGAAAAAATCCAGATCCTGGCGCAGTCGTTTTTTGATTTTGTGTCTTTTTGTGGTTCTGCTGACGGCATTGCAGGTTTTTATTTTTGGTTTTATAAAACCGCCCTTAACTATTCCTGTTGCCCGGGCCTGGATTGCCTATGGATTTAAGCAGGAAAATTATCCACAACCTCGTCAGTGGGTTGAGCTTGAAGGTTTTTCACCACATTTACGGCGGGCTGTGCTAGCCTCTGAAGATCAGCGTTTTTTACGTCATCACGGTTTTGATTTTATTGAACTTGGACAGGCTCTGCGGTCTCTGCATGAGGGAGGTGCTTTGCGTGGGGCCAGTACCATCTCTATGCAGACGGCCCGGACCATGTTTTTATGGCCGGCCCGTAGTTGGTGGCGGAAGTTCGGTGAAGCTTACTATACGTTGTGGCTGGAACTGCTCTGGAGTAAAGAGAAAATTCTTGAATTCTATTTAAACAGTGTTGACTGGGGACCCGGAATCTTTGGCGCAGAAGCTGCATCCTTGAAATACTTCAATTGTCATGCCCTCTACCTTGATGCCCGGCAGGCAGCTTTGCTGGCTGCGGTACTTCCGGGACCTCACCTTTGGCGGCCGGACAGGCCGACTGAAGCTGTCATGCGCCGGGTCGAAAGGATCCAACAAGAGATGGAAAAAATGCCTCTGGTAGAAAATGGGAAATCTTAGTTGGTGAGACCTAGTATGACGTTTTAAGCGTGTCCGACTTGTCGGTAGTTTTTTATATGGTCATCCTGGGTCGTAACAATAGTCTTTATACTTGACAAGGTTCAGTTAACCGTTGTAGTCAGCGTCTGTTTCTATATCTAGAAGAGAATTTTGATAGCATATTTATGGGTTTTTTGAAGAATCTCAAGTTTTGGCATAGGGACTCATCCTACTTGCCTTCGGTTGACGAAAATCTTGTTTCAACCGAGTTGCTTGAAGAAGAGTTTTCGGGTGACGGTCGTGAACTTCGTGATCATGGGTCTGGAAAAGCTCTTTATCAGAGTGGGGAAGGCCGGGTTTTTCTGCTTGGACTGCTACTCAGTGTTGTTTTTGTTGTTCTGATCACCTACTCTCTGGCAATTGATATAAAAGCCGGGCAGACCCTCTTGTTGGCCTTTGTGGCCCATACTTTAGGTGGTAGGGCTGCTGGTATCGGGCTCTGTATTGCCTTTGAGTTTTCAACCTGGGTTACGATAGCTTACAATATGTTTCTTGAAATATTGATTGTTTGTTACTGTTATTCGCTTTTTGTTTTCTCATTTAAAAATTATCTCAATTGTAAATGGCTCACAATTGCTTCAAAAAATGCTGAAAAACAAGCTCTTAAACATAAAAATGTCGTCGCTCGTTACGGCTGGCTGGGGATCTTTGCTTTTGTTATGATTCCACTGCCGATTACGGGCCCGGCGGCGGGGTCAATTATTGCCTATTTTCTAAAGTTCAGTATTAAGCGTAACTTCGCTGCGGTATTTTCCGGGACTTTGGCATCAATTGTTATCTGGACCTTTTTCTTTGACTATCTCGACCGCCATATTGCAATCTTTAAGTATGTAGTGGTTGGGGCGCTTTTAATTGTCTTTATCTACTATTTTAAGACTCTTAAGAGATGGTTTACGCAAGAGATAGAGGAGTGACGGTTTTTTGCATTAATATCAAAAGTAATTTTTATACCTTGATGGAGGGCTCTGATGGAAACAAGATTGGCACTTAAAGGTGATGTTGCAAACGTTGAAACCTGGGATGAATTTTCACAAGACCTTACGGCTGCAACTGATGCCGGGGTGGGCAAACTGGTTCTCGATATGGAAAGGGTAACTTATCTCAATTCGAGCGCTCTCGGATCTATTGTGAGTGCTCAGAGAAAGGTTGCTGATCGGAATGGTGAAATGGTTTTGGTTAATGTTTCAAAAAAGTTGCTCCAGTTTTTTGAGCTCTATAATCTGACGGAAATTCTGACGATCGAATAGCCTGTTGTAAAATATTCCGGGCACTTATTGCAGCATTCGATGTTGTGTAGTGCCCGCAATCTTTTCTCTATACTCTTCTCCTGTTATCACATGTCGGGAAAATCTCGTTCTTTCGTTTAAAACAGTTCCGATTTTAAGTATTCCTTCACTTCACTGAGACTTTCAACGATTAAATCACGTTTTTTGGGGAGTTCCGTTGGGCTCAATTCCAGGGTGACGGCACCTTCGTAGTTGCGCCCCTTGAGCATATAGAGGAAACGGGTTAATGGTAGGATCCCGCGCCCCGGAAAGAGGTGCTCCCGGCCGTGGCCGTAATCACTGAAATGGATATTTTTAATTCGACCGGTAACCAGAAGGCGTTGGAATTCACCGAGGAAGTTGGGGTTGTGAGAACCTATATGGGTCGTATCAAAGGTCATGAAAAGGTTATGCTTTTCGATGAATTCAAGCATATCTTCCGATTTTCTAAGAATGTTAGGGTTAAAGCGAATACGGTTTCCGACATAGGGCATGTTTTCAAGGGTGACGATGACTTTGCTGTCTTTTACCAGGGTCTGGTAGTCTTTAACTTTATGGAACCAGCGACGGAAGGCGAATTCGGGAGGGAACCAAAAAGGGGGGTGAAAATTGACTAGCGGAATCTCAAAATCTCTCGCCAACTCAATACATCTAATGAGTGACTTTCCGCTGTGCCCCCAGCCGTGAAGTTTGAAGAAAGGGGCATGGATTGAGAGTATCGGACAGAGTGGAAGCAACTTCTCAATAATTTTGTGAGGGTTGCCACTCTCGAAAAGAGCGTTGATGATTAATTCGACCCCGTCATAACCACTCTCAGAAGCGATCTCGAAGATCTCTGAAAGTTTCCTCGTGTAGAGGGTTCCGGCGGAGAGGACAACTGCTCGGCGCGGGGCGATGGTCCGAGGCGGAAGGTTGGTTGTAGATTGCGAATTCATGGATATTTTTAAACAGGGTTAACTGTTGAATATTTACCTTATAGTTGTTAGGGAGAGGTATTAATCTGAGCATAAATCTTTTGATTGATGAATATCCTCTCATTTATAATAACAAGAGTAGCAGGGAATTAAAACCAAAATCTTTAAAAATTAATCTACTTTACCATGGGCAAGGTTATTACAACAATTATTCCGATTTTCATGCTGATTATGTTGGGAGCAGGGGCGCGACGTTTCGGTTTTATGAAGGCCGATTTTATTGCTGCAGCCAATCGTTTGGTTTTTTATCTGGCCATTCCGGCCCTGGTCTTTCGGGCCTTGACAAAAGCTTCATTGCGTTCAGAGTTTGATCCCTGGTCGGTGATCATGATGGTCATCGCAGTGCTCTTGGTTGTTGTGTTTACCGTATTTTATAATCGAAGTCGAAAAGTTGTTGACGGGCCGCTACAGGGAACCTTTGCTCAGGCGGCAATCCATGGAAATCTCGGCTATATCGGCCTGGCGGTCGCCTTTTATTATCTCGATGAGAGTGGGTTTGCTCGGGCAAGTATGATGGTCGGTTTTTTGATGATTTTGCAGAATCTTTTAGGGGTTGTTTTACTGCAATATTATTGTTGTGAAAAATCAATTTCCCGTAGAGGCCGGGATCTGCTCGCCCCGGTACTACTTAATCCAGTTATCCTCGCCGCCTTATCTGGAATTGTTTTTAATTTAAGTACTCTGCCGATGCCGCAGATAATCGATCGTTTTTTGATGATTCTAAGCGGTTTAGCTCTGCCTATGGGGCTTTTGCTGATTGGTGCATCGATCTCCTTTGCATTGCTTAGGCAGTGGCTGCCACAGGCTGCATTAGTCGCTTTGTTCAAACTTTTCTTGCTGCCGGCGGTCGGTTTACTGTTCTTCCGTTTAGCTGGTGTTGACGCCCAAACCTTTACTCCTGGGTTGATTCTGTTGGCCGCACCGACCGCGACTCTGACTTTTGTTATGGCCCGGGAGATGGGTGGGCATGTTGATTTGGCAGTCGCCTCTATCTCTTTAACGACGATCCTTTCGGCTTTCAGTTACGCTTTGTGGCTGGGCTTGTTGAATTGATGGAGATCGTCGGCCTCAGGCCTTAGGGGAAAAAGTTTTTTATAACTTTGCTGAACGGCCCGGGATGGCCGTTAGCGATTGTCGAGTCGTCGATTTTTACGACCGGCAGGAGATCCACGGTTGAACTGGTGATAAAGACCTCGTCCGCTTTAAGAGTTTCCTGTAGAGTGCACTCCCTCTCAATCTGTTTGATACCATGTATGGCCGCTTGCTGCAGAATATAGCTTCGGGTGATGCCGTTCAAGATATACTGGTCAGCTTGAGGTGTGTAGAGGGTTTTATTCTTGATAAAAAAAATATTGCCGGCCGTACCTTCGTGTATCAGACCTTCTTCGGTGACAAAGAGAGCTTCCTGACATCCGCTCTCAACAGCCCTCTGTTTCATCATGATATTGGGCAGCAGGGAGATACTTTTTATGTCACAGCGGCTCCAGCGGATTTCAGGTACGGTGATTATAGAGACCCCTTGGGCTAGTTGTGGGTCATATTCAGGGTGCGGTCTAAATGTCATTGTCAGGTTGGCCCGGAGTTTTGCAGAGTAGTTATGGCGTCGCGGTTCGATACCTCGGGTTATCTGGACATAGACCATGGTTTCGGTGAAGCCGGCCTTTCTGATACCGGTTTCGATGATTTCGGAAAGTTCGGGTAATGACGCGGGCATCTCTAAAATAATGCCGTCGGCACTTCGCTGTAACCTCTCGAGATGTTCTTTGATGAGGAAGGGTTTGCCGTTGCGTGTGACAATTACTTCGTATATACCGTCAGCGAAGAGATAGCCGCGGTCATTTATTGGTATAAAGGCCTTCTCCAAGGGTATAAAATTATTATTGATGTAGGCAATTTCCGGCATTCTCGTGTTTCTCCTATTCATTTGTCAGGCTTGTTTCCCGTTCTGAGGCCTGGTCGCAGGCTGTTCCAATAGATTCTGGCCTTCTCATTTCTACTGTTGATAACCTTGTCCAGCCGGGCAAGGGTACTCTGTCGGCAAGCTTCATCCTCTCTCTCCTCGAGAAGCTGAATTTCATCTTCGATTAATTCCACCGCTCGCTCAAGGGGGTTGGGGTCGGCAATATTAGAGGGGAGCTTTTTTTGACCGAGCTCTTCAAATAGTTTTGCTGTTTCACAGTTCAGAACTCTCTTTTTTTCGACAATAAGCGGATTTTTTTCACTATCATTGAGGATTACCAGAGCGCTTTCCATGGCTTCAGTGTAGTCTTGAGCAATCAGGCAGGTAAAGGGTAGCAGGTGAAAAAGGCGGCCAATTTTAACACTTAGCTTTAAAAATGGTGAGAGGCCATAAAAGATAGCCGCCAGCATCTGGTTTCGGCTTTTCAATTCATTTATAACATATCGACGAGTATCAAGTGAGAAGTTTTTGATTTCAGTATAATTTATAATGTGAATGTAGGGGCGATTCTGAAAGTATTGATCAATAATCTGAGTCGTGAAATGCATGAGGCTCTGGGCATCATGTAAGGTGGGTTTGCCGAAACTATGAGTCAAGAGAATCTGTTCACCGATAATGTCGGCGGAGATTTTATACTCATTACCAAAATCTATTCTATTCCATTCCGGCTTGTTGAGAATGGTTAGCTTGGTGACCGGGCAGGTATAGGTGTTGCGGGATTCACTCATGGATGATTTCTAAGCATAACGAAGAGTTGGATGAAATTGGCACTCTCAGGTAGTTTCCTGAGCCCGGGGAGGATGGCTCAGGAAATGATATATTTAGTGAGAGTCTATAAGGTGTGAGGGCTTGTAAAGTCAAGTTTTTATTGATAATTGTAACAGTGTCTGCGACTGAAAAATCCAGTCGCAGACACTATCGCAGTGAGGAGGCGGGGTGTTTGGGCGTCTGCTTGATCAAAGAACAAAGACATTGCCGCGATTTATCAGAAAATCCGGATCAATGGCGGCTTTGCACTGTTTCAGTTGCTCGATTGCAGCCTGGTTGTAGAGGGTGATAAAATCTTTTCGTTTGCGTTTCCCGGTACCATGCTCGCCCGAATAGACACCGCCCAGCTCGACTGCTTTGGCAATGAAAAGATCGTAGAGTTGGGCGGCCCGTTTCAGTTTTTCCTGCTCCGGCAGCAGAGTGAAGTGAAGATGGCAGTCGCCAAAATGGCCGAATGATAGATAGTCGATACCTTCGGTTTTGAGCAGGGTGTGAATGTACTCAAGGAACTCGGCAAAACGCTCAGGGGGTACGACTGTGTCGGTCATGATTGTATAGGTGCCGTGTTTCTGGATGACCTCGAGGGCGTTGGCCGGCATCGAGTGGCGTGACTCCATGAATATTCGGCGTTTGGGTTCATTGTCGAGAAGAAGAACAGCTTCCGGATCAATGCCGCAATCAGCCGTCAGGAGGCGGTTAAACCAGAGCTCTATCTCCTGGTCGGGACTCTTTTCACCTATTGGTATCTGGAGGTAGATGGCAACCTGATTATCACCATAAAAGAGGCGTTCTTTGTGGTCCATGTAGCTTAAGGAGTTGACGCCGAAATACTCAAAAGCGCTTAAGGTGCCGAAATTTCCGTCGAGCTCTTTATCGAGGAATTGATAAAAGGCAATCGCCTGGTTTTCATCAGGAAGTGAGAAAAAGAGGTCGAGGTACGCTTTTGGACGCGGGGCAAGTTTTAAAGTGCAACCAGTAACCAGCCCAAAGAGGCCTTCGCTGCCGATAAACATATCGATCAAATCGATTTTGCCGTCAGGGGATGAGAATGGACCACTGGCATTTTTAATCTCGGGCCTTTGGTAGGTCGGTACTGGCCAGTACCTTTTATTATCTCCATCAGCCAGAATGAACTCCCCGTTTTCAGATATATACTGGCCCCGCACGGCGCTGATTTTTAGGCTATCGGGCAGGAGTATTTCAAGACCTTCAACCCAGTCTCTGGTGGCTCCAATCTCGCCTGGGGTAAAGCCGGAAGCGTTACAGGCGATGCTTCCACCGACCCACGCATCACCTCGGCTGGTAGGGTCGATCGGGTAATAGAGACTTTTGTTGGTCGCTTCGAGAATCTTTTCACGCAGTTCCTCAAGGATAATATTGACAGGGCTGGTTACTTTAAGATTCTCTCGGTTAATAACAACATCAGGTTCATCAAGTTTTGCTGTTGAAAGGACAATGCCGCCTTCTGCAGTTGCGCTGCCGGTCAAATTGGAACGACCGGCGGAGAGTGTAATCGGGATCTTTGCTGCGCGCCCGGCCCTCAGGATGATTGCTGCCTGCCGTTCATTGCTCGGTCTGCAGAGGGCTTCGGCCTGGGCCGGAAGGTTGGAGCTGTCAGATGCGAATCCAGCGATAATCTCAGGATCTAAAACCAGCGTTAAAGAGAATTTTTCATTTAGGAATTCAGCGATCTCAAGCAGATTTTCGACTCCTTGATGAGTGCTGCAGAAATCGTCGATTTCCTGGTATTCAAGATCGCTCAGAACTTTGCTCAGGGGTATGATGTTTGTACTCATGTTGTTTCCTCTTTAGTTTTTTTGTAACATTTAGGTTCCGTAATCGTATTGTCTCGATGTGGGGACATACCTCCAGGCCGGGCTTTAGCCCGTGACAGGTTGAGTTGTGTCCCCAGTAGAAGAGGGTGAAGCAAAGTTTACAGCTATCTGCTGTAACTTAATTTTTGAGTTGCAGAATCTGTAGCGGACCGTCGGGAACTACGGCCCAGCGAGCTTGCGGTCCATGCTTATTGAGTAACTCAGCAATTGCCTTTTCCAGAGACTTGACCGGTTTCATATGGTAGCTTTCGATCTCATCACTACTTAAGCCGTCACTGTAAAGCCAGACCGGGTGATCAAGCATCACCTGATAGGTCTCCTGGGCACACCACTGATCGGGAATAAAAAATTCTCGATCTAGAAGGCGCTCAATAAAATTTTTCGGGGTATCAACCATTTTCAGGATCTCAATATACTCCGGGCTTCCGGCACCCTCACTGCAGGCGCTGGCAATCACGATCTCACCGCCGGATTTAACGACCGGCGCAGCCCCGGTAATGCCCTTGACGGATTGGTAGAGGTTGCAGTCAAGAGGTGCGCCGGAGTTGGTTGTGACAATGAAATCCAGTGGTTTCTCAAGCTCTTTGGTGCAAAAAGGAGCAAGAAAACGACACCCTTCAAGGTGGGCCTTAACTGGATCGCCGGCAAAAACCCGGGTGATCTTTTTGGCGGTATTAAGAGTTACGTTTACTATGAAATCGGCACCGGCTTTTTTCATGATCGCAAGCCCGGACTCATGAAAAGGATTACCTTCCAGGGCTCCGTAAACCGTCATAGGATGGGCGATCATCTCCGGGCCATGCATATATTCAAGAGTCTCTATTGATGAGATGCCGGGTAGAATCGATTTGCGGCCGCCGGAAAAACCGGCCCACATATGGGGTTCTATAAAACCGGTTAAGACTTTAAGGTCGGCGGCAACATAGTGTCGGTTGATCAAGGCCGGGACGCCGTCATTAATCTCACCTACCAGAACCATATCCTCTGCTGCTTTTGAGAAATGGTTGATGATGCAGTAGTCTTTAGCAATTTCATCTCCGACCAGGGCGATCAGCTCGTCTCCTTCATTGGGGCGATGGATACCGGTGGCGATGAGGATAGTGATAGCTTCTCTTTTTATACCAGCTTTCTCAATTTCTGCAAGCAGAGGCGGAAGGATCATTTTATTGGGCACTGGACGGGTAATGTCACTGATAACTACACAGGCGCTTTTGCGCCCTTTTGCAAGATCGACCAATGGTTTTGCTGCAATCGGGTTGAGTAAAGATTGCAGGACTGCATCTTTAGAGTTTTCGACGACCGGTGCTTCGCCTGGTTGCAATACGCCTTGGAATCCAAGGCTTTCCGGAATCTCAAGCGCCAAACCGTCAAGGCCGTAACTCAGTGTGACTTCCATTTTATCTCCCTTAGATCAGGTTTTGTTGTTTTGATATTGAACTCTTTTAATGGCTGAAGATTACTTCCGGCAGCCAGGTAATTATTTCAGGAAAGATGATTAACAATGCCAATCCCAGTAACTGCAGGGCGACAAAAGGGATAATTCCACGATAGATATGGCCGATGCTTATGCCTTCGGGGGCGACTCCTTTAAAATAGAAGAGGGCGTATCCGAAAGGCGGAGTCAGAAATGAGGTTTGCAGATTGACGCACATCAGCATCGCAAACCACAAGGGGTTGAAGTCAAGTTCCATGGCGATTGGCGTAAAAATAGGAACGGTAACCAAGAGAATGGCAGCCCAGTCGATGAACATTCCCATAAAAAAAACAATGGCCATCATAATTGTTAAAACTACATAACGGTTGAGGCCGCCGCCCAAAAGAAAGTTGGCAACCACATCACCACCGCCCATGCTCAAAAAAACGGTGCTGAAGAATTTTCCGCCAATGAAGAGCATCATGATCATGGCCGTGGTTCTGTAGGTTGAGATGCTGGCTTCTTTCAGGACCTTCCAGTTGAGTTGTCGATTGGCTAAGGCGAGAATCATAGCGCCAACTACACCTAAGGCCGCAGCTTCAGTGGGGGTGGCAATACCGGAGAGGATGGTACCCATGACGGTCAGGATCAGCCCCAAGGGCGGAATCAGTGATTTTAAGGTCATCCCCCATTTCTGAACAGCACTGTGGGTTCGATCACTTTCCGGAATTGGTGGACCGATTGTAGGCTTAAAGTGGCAAAGAATAACAATGTAAAGAAAATAGAGCGACGAAAGTAGAATGCCCGGCAAAATAGCTCCGGCGAAGAGATTGCCAACTGAGGTCTCTTTGAATCCGGTCAAGCCACCATAGACAACCAGCATGATGCTTGGAGGAATAAGGATTCCCAAGGTTCCGGAGGCGCAGATAATACCTGAAGTGAGCTCTTTCTGATAACCTTTTTTGATCAAAGCGGGGCCGGCCATAAGTCCCATGGCGACAACTGAAGCCCCGATAATTCCGGTGGTTGCGGCAAAGACCGTACTGACAACGACTACGGCTAAGCCGAGGCCCCCTTTTAAGCCGCCCAGGACGATGTAGAGTGATTCAAAGAGCTTTTCTGATACTTTTGAGCGGTCTAAGACCTGAGCCATCATAATAAAGAGGGGGACCGCAACAATGACATAGTTTTGCATTAGTCCCCAGGAGTTATTGGCAAACATGTCAAAGAGCATGGGAATATTAAAGCCGTTGTCGATGAGGCCGAAAAGGGCAGCGACAGCGGCCAGGGTGTAAGCCAGAGGATGACCCAGGGCGATAGCGATAATCAGGGTGACGAACATCAGGATGGTGAGGATTTCCGGACTCATGACAGCTCCTCCTCAGGTTTTGTGGTAATCGTCTTCCAGTCCTGTATCAGTTTAGTAATCATCTGTATAAATAATAAGGAGAACCCAATGGCCATTATTGTTTTAAAAGGGTAGATTGGAGGTCCCCAACTGGTCGATTGATGTTCCCAGTTTTTCCATGAGTCTAAGGCATAGCGCCAGGAGAAGATGGTCATGCAGGCGAAGGTCGGAAAAAATATGACCAAGTTGGTGATGACACCAAGTATGGCACGCTTTCTGGTTGCCAGTCGGGCTTCAAAGATATCGATTGAAACGTGGCCGTTATGGAGCTGGGTATAGCTCATCCCGAGAATATAGTGGATGCCGTAAATGAAAGTTGTTGTTTCAAAACCCCAGGAGGTAGGCGCGGTAAAGATGTAGCGCATTATAACCTCGTAGACTACCACCGCAACCATCGGCAAGATCATCAGGGCTCCCAGCTGACCGACTTTTTCATTGATGTAATTTATCCCATTGGATACTGAATTGCTCATTATTTCACCGGGTAGTGCAGGAAAAGTTATGGGTATCGGCATCCGGTATGAGTTGAACCCATACCGGATGCTTTAGCTAGATTTGTTACGATTTCATTATTCGTTGGTCTTGCCGCCGATAAAGGTTTCATAAGGCCAGGGTGTGACACCTGAGCGGATTTCGCGCCAATCAGCAAAGTCTTCCATCAGCGCTTCCTGAGAGTCGAGAGCCTTTTTAACGTCGGGATATTTGGCCTTTAAAGAATTAAGATGGGCTTGGGTGGTCTTTTTGAAGGCGATAATGGTGTCTTTGTTCATTTTCACGAATTCGACATTTTTCTTAAACATTTCGATCGCTTTGATATTGAGGTTGGTTGTCCAGTTGTAGCTCCAGAGTTGAGTTTCCTTGGCGCAGATTTTGACAATCCATTTGAGATCTTCAGGTAGTTTGTTCCAGGCATCTTTGTTGAAGAAGAGGCCGAACTGACAGCCGGGCTGATGGACGCCGGGTTCGATGACGAACTTTGTGATCTCATCAAAACCCATCGGGTAGTTAAGCGCCGGAGCAGAAAACTCAGCCGCATCGATAACGCCGCGTTCGAGGGCGAGATAGACTTCACCACCGGGCAGTGGGCTGACTGAGGCGCCCATCTGATTCATGATATCCATGAACCAGCCCGGAGTCCGGACTTTCATACCTTTGAAATCTTCGAGTTTGGTGGCTCTTTTATTGGAAAAAAGACCCATCTCCTGACCACACTGACCGCCGGGCATGGCAACCATGTTGTAGCGACCGTAGAGTTCGTTCATCATCTCGGCGCCGCCGCGTTCATAGAGCCAGATATTATAGAGTTCAGCATCGATTCCCATGGGCACTGAAGCAAAAGCGACAAAGGCTTCATTTTTACCCTTCCAGTAGCCTGGCCAGTCGTGGCCGCATTGGGCTGAACCTTTGCTGACGGCATCAAAACTCTGCATCGCGGGGACCAATTCGCCGGCAGAGAAACATTTGATGTTTAAGCGACCACCTGAGGCCAGACGCACCGAGTCGGCAAAGTGCTGGGCGTAGTCAAAAAAGAGTAGTCCTTTGGACCAGGGCATAACCATCTTCCAGCGAATTGGTTTTTCACTGGAAGCTTCAACCTTTAGACGTTTAACGGTCTGATGTCTTGCGTCAGTGCCGAATTTTTCTCGTTTTCCGGCTTCGGCGCTGGTGGTGATTGTGAAAAGCGACAGGGTGAAAATAATTGCGACTAGTAACCATAAACTCTTTTTCATCATCTTCTCCTTTTTTGTATCAGTTTGATTAAAATGTTTGAAGTAAATTCCTCAAACACAGTTGCAACTAAATTGTATTATTTATTTAAGAATAGGTCCAGCCGCCGTCTATACTCAAGGCCTGGCCGGTAATACATTGGGCTGCCGGTCCGGCGAGATAGAGAGCCAGGGCGGCGAGATCTTCAGTTGAAACCAATTTTTTCAAGGGTTGGTTTTTCAACAGAACCTGTTCCGGAACCTGCTCTTCGCTGATGCCGTGCTGTTTGGCCAGATCGACGATCTGTTTTTCAACCAGCGGAGTTAGAACATAGCCCGGACAGATAGAGTTGGCAGTAATGTTCCATTCTGCCAACTCACAGGCCATCACCTTGGTAAAACCAACAATTCCGTGTTTGGCTGAAACATAGGCGCACTTCCAGGGTGAAGGCGCTTTGCCGTGGGCTGAAGAGATATTGATGATACGTCCCCAGTTGGATTTTTTCATGTGCGGCACACAAGCTTTAGTGCAGAGAAAGGTCCCGGTTAGCATGACTGAAATCAGCTGGTTCCATTTTTCAAGTGGAAACTCTTCAATTTTGCTGATGAATTGCAGGCCGGCATTATTGACCAGTATGTCGACCGTGCCAAAGCTTGCAACCGCTTTTTTAACCATCTCCGTGACGCTTTCCTCGTTAGCTACATCGCAACCTACAGCTAGAGATGTGCCATTTTGCTCACTGATTTCGTTAGCACTTGTCTGGGCCGTAGCTTCATTGAGATCGGCGACCACAACCTGGGCTCCATGTTTAGCGAGTTGGGTTGCAATCTCTTTGCCGATACCGCTACCGGCACCTGTGATGATTGCAGTTTTGTTACTGAGCATGATTTTATCCTCTTTGTTGGATTTTTCTGGAAAAAGGTTGCCTGTATAACTTGTCAAGCAAACTAACTTTTTGTTTAAAAATATGTTTTTCCTTTTAGGGTAGGAGGTGGCCCGCGATTCCATCTGCCTGTGGTTGTCTTGAGCACCAGGCCGTCAAGAGTCGTCATGCTCACTTTCCTTTTCTTTTTTTAGTGTCAAAATCTATAACGCAGTATTATCTCTAACTTGGACTGAATGTACGACTAAAATAGCAACAAGCAGGCCAAGGGCTGCGGGATTTTTTACAGAGGCCTGCAACGAAGAAAATTAGCTTTATAAAACAACTATTTAGTATAATTGTACGGATTTGTGCTGAGTTGTAATAGTTATTATGTTGACGAATTTATCCTCTCTATAGTATGTTTATGTAGCAAATGGTCTACAATGAAAATTTATTGTAATTTGACTTTCAGCCGGGCTTTTAAATAGGCAGCAAAGCTGTCAAAAGGATAGTGTGGGGGGAGCGGTGTCGAAAAGATCTTCAAAGGCAGATTTAGAGTCAGCTCTGAAGTTTTCTCATCTGATTATCGACAGTATTCACAACGGTGTCATTGTGACAAATGCCGAAGGAAAGGTTATCTTTTTTAATAAACCCTACGGTCGTTTTTTAGGGATTGATCCAGCTGCCCAGATTGGCAAACATGCAACTGAGGTTATTGAAAATACTCGCATGCATATCGTTGCCAAGACTGGTAAGGCTGAGATCAATAAAGCCCATCGTATGAAAAACCAGGATATGGTGGTTCAGAGAATTCCGATTAAGAAAAATGGCAAAGTGATAGCGGTTTTCGGTCAGGTGATGTTTAAGGATGTTGGTGACGTGCGCAAGTTGGCAGATCGTCTCTCTCTGCTTGAGAGCAAAGTCAAGCTTTACGAGGAGGAGATATTCTCTCTGCGTTCGACTCGCTATACCTTCGATAGTATTATTGCCGAAAGCTCGGTTATGGAGCAACTTAAAAAAGAGGCTTTAAAGGCGGCGGCGACGGCTCTGCCGGTTTTGATCACCGGGGAGTCTGGAACCGGCAAAGAGATGTTTGCCCAAGCCATACACCACGCCAGTAATCGTCGAGTTCATCCTTTTGTGCGGATTAATTGCGCTTCTATCCCGCGAGAGTTGCTCGAAGCTGAACTTTTTGGCTACGAGAAGGGGGCTTTTACCGGGGCCCGCACCTCAGGCAAACCAGGTAAATTCGAACTGGCTAACCAGGGCTCAATCTTTCTTGATGAGATTGGGGATATGCCTCTTGAAATGCAGCCGAAGTTATTGCGGGTTCTTGAAGAGAAAGAGTTTGAAAGAGTCGGGGGGATTTCATCGATCCGTTCAGATTTCCGACTTATTGCCGCGACCAATCATATCCTGGCTGAAAAAGTGGCAAGCGGTTCTTTTCGGGCTGATCTCTACTACCGCCTGAAAGGTATTCCTTTAGTTATTCCACCGTTGCGAGAGCGCCGCGAAGATGTTATCTTTCTAGCTAGAAGCCTCCTGAAGCAGATGGTCCAGGATTCATTTATTCCTGAGATCTCTTTAAGCTCCGAGGCGGCCAATGTCTTGCTCATGTATGACTGGCCCGGTAATGTGCGGGAGTTGAATAATGTCTTAGGCCAGATTCTTGCAACTATTGAACGTGACGTTATTGAATTGGACGATCTCCCTTTTTATCTGCGTAAGCAGCCGGGGCAACCTGGAGATCAAGGGCCCGGAAAGAGCTTGGCTGAGATTATGGCTCAAGTGGAGCAGAAAACTATTAAACAAGCTCTGGACCTGGCGCATGGGAATAAAAGTATGGCGGCTCGCCAACTCGGTATCCATCGTACCCTTCTCTATAAAAAGATGAAGCGGCATGGCATGCAGGTCTCAACCGAGAATGGTTAGTGATCACTTTGTAGGTAGTGAAAAAGATACATAGGTGTAGCGTATTTGGTTCACTCAGGGTTGCCTTATTAACCCGAGCTATTTGGAAGGCAAATTTTTTGCCATTTTATTAAGGAGTTTTTTTGATGGATTTTACTATAAATAGCGACATCGAAGGCGTCTGTTTGATAAAACCCGATATATTCCGTGACCAGCGCGGTTTTTTCATGGAGACCTTTAATCAGGAGAAATATGTTGATGGGGGGGTACCTTACAGCTTTGTGCAAGATAATATGTCATATTCAGGGCGGGGGACGGTGCGTGGCCTGCATTATCAGCTCAAACAGCCCCAGGGTAAACTGGTCTTTGTTCTGAAGGGGGAGATTTTTGATGTGGCGGTTGATATACGGCGCGGTTCGCCGACGTTCGGTCGCTGGATCGGTTATAATCTGTCAGCTGGTAACCGGTATCAGCTCTTTGTGCCTCCAGGCTTGGCGCATGGTTTTATGGTGCTCAGTGAGACCGCCGAAGTCTACTATAAATGTACCGATCTTTACTCTTGTGGAGATGAGTATGGCTTACTCTGGAGTGATCCGGAGATCGGGATAGAGTGGCCCGGCCAAGAGGTTATCCTTTCGGAAAAAGATACCTCTTGGCCGACACTGGCCATGATCAATGAAGAGCATCTGCCGATTTGGTCAAATTAATAACCAGCGGCTTTCCAAGTACTCATACCGCCAATGACGCTGTAAACATTTTTATAGCCCCGCTGTTTCAGGATCGAGGCTGCGATGTTGGAACGGTAACCGGACATGCAGATGACGCTGATATGTTGATCCAGGTTACGGCTGAACCCTTGATTAATAAGTTCCGGCAGCGGAATGTGTTCAGCGTTTTCGATGTGGCCACTAAGCCATTCAGATTCATTGCGGACATCCAGAACCGTATGGTTGCCATATTTATTGAGGACATGGTTGAGGGAGTGGACGGTGATTTGGGGCAGGAAGCCAGTCTCTTCAGCCGCCAGAATCCAGCTGCTTAATCCAATGATATAGCCCTTGATATTGTCGTACCCGACTCTGCGGAACATGGTTGTTGCATCTTCTATTTCCTTATGATTGTTGGCCAGGAGCAGGAGTTCGCTCTCCGGTTTAACCACATTTCCCATCCAGGTGGCCGAGTTTGGGGCCATGCCTATATTAAAACTTGAGGGGATATGGGCGCCGCCAAAGGCGGTCGCCTCCCTTAAGTCGATGAGTAACCTCTCCGAATCGGAGGCCAGAAAATTTTTACAGGTTAATGGTTTATACTCATTTATCGCCGGTAACTCCCCAGTAAGTTTTGCTCCCTGCAAGTTGGTGTCGATGATGTGGGTGAAGTTGATTGGTCGATGTGGGGTGTTCTGGCTTAGTTGTTTCCTGAAATCTTCGAAATCGAGTTGCATAAAAGGGTTGGTACGGCGTTCAAAACCTAAGGTTGATGAAGGTTTTGCACTGATTCCGGCGCCACAGAGGGACCCCGCACCATGAGCGGGATATACTTCTACGTAGTCAGGAAATTCGTCCAGTTTAACTTTCAGGCTGTGATAGGCATTCCTGATCTGCTCTTCCAGGAGTTCACCTCCGGCCAGATCGGGGCGACCGATACTGCCGACGAAAAGAAGGTCGCCGGTTAAAAGCATCTCGACAAGATCGCCGCGGACCAGATCGGTGAGCGCCAGGGAAATAGAGTTGGGGGTATGGCCGGGGGTTGAAATTACCCTTATTTTAGCGTTGCCGATAACTATTTCAGCCCCGTCATGCAGAGGTATATGATCATAGTCAACCGGTGAACCGGCGCCTATATGGATCGGGGCGCCGGTTTGATGCTTAAGCTCAGCCGCTCCGGAGATATGATCGGCATGGACATGGGTTTCTATGATGCCGGTGATTTTCAATTTGTTGATCTGGGCCGCTCTAAGATAGTCGTCAACATCTCTTTTGGGATCAACAACAATGGCGCGGCCATCTTGCGGACAGCCGATCATATACGACAAACAGCCAAGGCCTTCGACTTTAAATTGCTGAAAAAACATAATTGTCTCCTGTAAGATTATAATTTTTTTCTGGAGTTATGTTTTAGTTTCCAGCCGGCAAAGCGTCAAGCATTAAATTGTCGCCAGAACCGTTATTCTGAAAACCGACGATTTCATCGGTTGCCGAGTAGGTGACAAAGGTCGCTTCGTTCAGCTCTTCGCTGTCGGGAAACAGTTCTTCGACCATGTCGACAAATTTTTCACCGGGGGTCAGGGTCATCAGCGTTGACCCAGACCCGACAATACTGCCGTCGTCTCGTCGTGCCTTAAGTTCTACGTTGACACTGCTGGTGCCGGGGTTGACGAAGGCGATGCCGGTCCAACCTTGATGGTCGATTTTCGGAAAAACTCCTTTGCTGGCACTTATGCCGACTCCGGTGTAGCCCCCGAGCTGAGCCCCAAAAGAGAATAGCTCAAAGCCGGTGATGCCGCTGTTGGCCTCAATTTTAAGCCAGTCAGTGCCGCTCGGCAGGCCGAGCTGGGACGCCAGGCCGATGTATTTCTTTACGCCGGCTTCCATCTCAACGTTTATCGCTGTAAGGGCAGTTCCGTCACTTTGATAGGGTGTTACCGTGAAATGATCGTTGGCCGCAGTCGGATCGTAAGCTACGATTCCGGTCCACCAGCCGTTGTCACTGGCAATATGAGGGTAGATGATGGTTGTCGTGAGCTCATTTTTGAGCAGGATGCCGCTCATCTGTAACGGGGGCGGACCGCTGGTGCCAAAGAGTTCGAGGCCGACAATGCCGTCGGCATTTTTGATTTCTGCTGAATGGATATCGGGTTGTGAAATACCGTCGAAAAGTTGGGCAATTGTGAATGCCTGGTGGGTGCCGGCGGCCATGCTGACAGTTTTACTTGATCCGTTATCAAACTGTATCGTCAGGTTTTTGGTTTCCGTGGTGGTGTTGACCAAAGAGATTCCGGTCCACCAGCCGGGGAGGCTGGCAACATGAGAAATATAGAGAGACCCACTGTTGACTTCGGCCACTGTTGGTACTGCAACCCGGTAACCGCTGACCTGGTGCGAGAATTTAGTGTAGCCGGTTATGTCGTCGGCGGTAGTTGCAAAGACGATAAATCCGATTTGGGAGGGGTTGCTCAGTTCAGTGCCGACTGTTATCTGGCGCCGGGCCATTGTGTTTAAATTTATAGTTATGGGTGTGCCGATCTGATAGCCGGCATCACTGTAACTGATAAGTTGACCGCTGACGGCAGTTTCTCCAGTGTTGATGAGGGCTATTTCAGTCTCCCAGCCGCTATGGCTGGCGACGTGGGGGAAATAGATGCCGCTGGCAATAGGAGGCTTAGCAGCACTGTCAAAAAGATAGGCCGCCCCAGTCATGTCATCTTGTTCAGGTACCCCGACAAGGGCGTCACGGTTGCTGCTGATGTCGGCTGAAGCACCAAAAAAATCAAAATTATTAGCGTCGCTCGCCGTCAGCTTCTCCTTGATGCCCCAATTGTTGCTGCCACCTTCATTACGTTCCAGTATATAAGCGGCTCCATTTGCTGTTCTTGGACCTAAGGTGTCGTGTCCCTGGGCGCCAACTATTGCATAATCTCCGGCAATGCCAATCGATGTGCCGAAGTAATCAAGGGCAATGCCATCATTACTTGTGACTTTTTTAAGTTCTCCCCAGGAATTTGTACCGCCATTGTCTTTCTGATAGATGAATACAGCGCCGGCGCTCGAACCGTTAGGGTTGTTGTCGTTTGGACTTCCTGCTAAGGCAAATTCTCCGGAGATGGCAACCGCAGTAGCAAATTCGTAGTAGGCAGCCCCGTCACTGGCGGCTAAGTCGGCGACTTTGCCCCAGTTATTACTGCCGCCCTGGTTACGGTTGAAAAGGTAGGCGAGACCGGAGTCGATACCGCTGTCATCAGTGCCAGGAGCTCCAACTACAGCATTGTCACCATCAAGGGCAACTGCGAAGCCGAAATTTTCAGCCCCTTCAAGGTTGAATAGGGTGGTGACACTGATTTTGCTCTCCTGCCCCCAGTTGTCATTGCCGCCTTGGTTGCGGTAAAAAATATAGGCGGCCCCAGCATTGGTGGTGTTGTCATCATCGCCCGGCATGCCAACAATAATGCGGTCGCCAGAGATTCCTACAGCGGTGCCGAAACCATCATCAGCATTGCCCTGGTCGGCTACAAGTTTTTTAACTTGACTCCAGCTATCGCCCTGGCCTCGGGCAAATACAAAAGCTGTTCCCGAGGCGGAGCCGTTGTCGTCGTCTCCAGGAGCGCCTATGACTATAAAATCGCCGGAAATAGCAACTGTCCAACCGAAAGCATCTCCGGATGCCCCATCACTAGCAGTGATTTTGCTTAACTGCCCCCAGTTATTACTGCCCCCCTGGTCGCGGGCAAAGATAAAAGCGGCTCCAGCCCCGGAGCCCTTATCATCATCTCCGGGTACGCCGACCACAGCATAGTCACCGGCAATAGCCACCGCGTGACCAAAACTGTCGTCATCGGAGAGTCCGGTTGCGGCCAATTTGTGCTCAGTGGCAGAGACAGTGAGGGATGTGCAGACAAGGATTGTTGTTGCAATAAACATCATTATTGCCAGGCGATAAAAGTTCTTCATGGTTTTACTTCCTTCAGAGTTCATGTTGTTTTACTTCGTTATGTTTAAATCATACTCTTTAAGTTTACTATACCACAAAGGGCACCGAGATCACAGAGAAAAAATGATTCAATTTTCTCCAGTTTCCAGGTGCCCTTGATTCGCTGCTCTTGATAATAAATATTTTATTAAATATTTAATTTTTCGGTTGGAGTCTCTTCTGCTTGGCTTTGAGCCGGCCGGTTTATGGCAGGGGGAGGGTGATGGTAAATGTGGTGCCCTTGCCGGGTGTGCTTTTAACTGAGATGTTACCATTATGTTGCTCGATAATTCGATGTGCGATGGCCAGACCGAGGCCGGTGCCCAGGCTCTTGGTTGTAAAGAAAGGGTTGAAAATCGATTCCAGATCGGTTTTGTCAATACCCGACCCGGTGTCGCTGATTTCGATGGTTAAGTAGCAAATCTTAGGTGCACAGTAGATGGTTTCCGCAGTCGTATCTTGAGCATTTTCCGGCCACTGGGTTCGTATAGTCAGGTTGCCATTGTCTTCGGTAGCATCAAGGGCATTGATGATGATGTTGAGTAATACCTGTTGCAGGAGACCTTTATCGCCCTTAATTTGTGGTTGTCGGTCAGGTCCGTGGTTAAGTTCAAGGGTGATATTTTTCTGGCCAATTCTATTGGAAACCAGAAAAAGGGCATTGTCGATAACATCTTTGATGGTTAGAGCTTCGAACTTGGGATTACTGGGTCGGGCAAAACGAAGAAGATTTTTTATGAATTCATCAAGCCTTTTTACCTGGCTGAAGACCTCGTTGAAAATCTCTTGGTTAGGATCCTGTTTGTCAAAGTTTTTACCGATTATCTGGAGGGCTGCGGCGATACCGGCCAACGGGTTGCGGATTTCATGGGCGATGCCGGAGGCCAGTTCTCCCAGGGAAGCCAGGCGGTCCATGCGCGCCAGATTAGTTTCCATCTTTTTGCGTTGGGTGATGTCGATAAACATGCAGCTTAGGCCGGAGGTCTCTCCCTCCTTGTTTGTGATATTTGAAAAACAGACTTCAGTAGGTAACCTGGTCTGGTCGGCGCAGATCAGGTCAAACTCAGATAAGTATCCGGTTTTCTGGTCGATACCTTTGCCGCCACCGCTGAAAATTTCTCGGATTTCCTCCTCTTCAGCACTGAACAGGTCTATTAGTGAAGTACCGACCAGATCTTTTACTGAATGTCCCAGCAGGATACTGGCAGAATTATTTGAATGGGTGATTTTCAGGTTGGTATCGGCTGTAATCAGGCCGATTCTTAGGCCCTGGATGATGCTTTCATAGAAACTTTTAAGTTCTTCATTCACTTCCAGGTGTTGGGAAAGTTCTTTATTCTGGCGGGCGATCCGCATTACCATTTCGTGATGCTTCATGGCTCGGCCGATGGCCATCGCTGAGTGGGTGACGATGGCTGTGGCCATGCGGGCCTCTTCGTAACTGACCGGTTTGTCGCTTTCAGGTTTGTCGGCCAGAACGTAGCCGTAGAAGTTATGATCATCACAGATCGGGATGATCAAAAAAGCGGTCGCATTACCGATCATGGACTCGATGGTTTCGTCATGCTGGTAGTAGGTCAGGATTGAATAATGGCGAAAGCGGCCTTCATTGCTCAGCAGTTTGTCGAAGGCGCAGGCCTTGTCCACTCCTTTAAAACAGACATTGATGTTCTGTCTCTGTTTACGGCCTTGACGGCCACGGAAATTATCTTTGAAGATTCCGCATTTGACTTCAAGTGAGTTGGGCTGCAACTCTTCTTCTGTTTTTTCTGAAGGTTTTGATTTTATAACATTTAACGGTTCTCGATCAGCATAGGCTCTTTTCAGTAAGCCATTTACCTGGGCAAAGGGGACATTGATTTCCTGAGCGCTGTCAAAGCCATAGCTGGCCCGGCTTTCGAGGTTTTTGTCCTGCTGGTCATAATAGAGTACTACAAGGCGCTCCAGATCGGTGGTGCTGATGATATCTTCAGCAACATGGTTTAATAGAGTGTCGACGACATCAGCCCGAGCCATGCGGGTGACGCTGCGGTAGAGATAGCGAAGATCCTGTACGCGCTGGTCGCTATCTTCCATTGTCGTTTGATCGCTCATGAGATCACTTTTGTCTTGTGGTGGGCACAATTGTCAGTATGTTCAGAGTTCAGTTTTTTTGGTTTAACTCTAAACATACTGAACTCTGAACGGTAAATTTACAGATTCAGATTGTGTGCGGTGCTGTGGCACTCTCCGCAAGTCGGGAATTTCTTCATGATGCCAGGTGAATGCGGGACGCCATGGCAATCCTGGCAGGCCGGAACCATTTTGTGCTTCTCTTTGTGGCAAGCGGCGCAGGATAGAGCATGGTGTTTAGTCGTACTGGCAGTCAGCTGGCTTAAAGCTTCATCGTGACATGAGCCGCAGCCCTCCGATGGCGTGGCGTCGTTGTAGACCACGACCAGGGGTTTATGGGCCTGATGACACTGGGCACAATCAGCCTGAACCATGGTTTCGCCGTGGGGTTCGTGACAGCTTACGCAGAGTGGTATCTGAGCATGTTCCTGGTGACAGGCGGTACATGCCATGGTTGTATGGAAGCTTTTGTTTTCCTGGAGTAGGGTTCCCTGTTCCTGGTGGCAGGTCAGGCAGGCCCCGGTGATATCCTTGGCTAGCTGCAGAACCAGGGGCATATGAGGGTTGTTGTGGCAGCTTAGGCAGTTTTCCAGTTCATAATGGGATTTGCCACTGTGACAGCTGTCGCAGGTGGGGATGTTTTCGCGAACAGTGGGGGGGTGGCCTTCGTGGCACTCCATACAGGTCACTGCTGTTTTATGGGCTCCGCCCTGGGCTTCAATGTCGGCCGGAGGCTGGGTGTGGCACTTGATACAGTCATCATTGCTGAGTTCGGCTGCCAAGCTTAAAGATGTGAAAGTCAGGATCAGCCCAGCGCTGATTATAAGTGCCACCAGGATTGTCGTCAGCCTTTTCATGTTTTTTTCTCCCCATTTTTAACAGTTTAAAATAATTGTTTTTATAAGAAATCCGCACTATTAAAAAATATCCCCAAACTCAACAGCAATGATTGTACCTTGATGATTCCATGTTTAAATTTACTCTGGAGATCCTTTTTCGAAAGTTTTATGTTTCAGTTGCAGCTATGCTTTTGCCCTCAATCTTATTTTTATAGACTCTCTTATTGGGCTTGGCATTCAAAACGATATGATGTATTAAATTACGCCACCACTCTATGCCATATGACCCATTCGGGTTAAATGCCGCAGTGCGTAGATGTTTGAGGACTATTATTTTATTGGCTTACGTGGCTTTCGCATAAATATTGCTAGGCTATAACGGTTTAGTGCCTTACAGAACATTTTCTTGTTTTTTTTAACAAGAAAATGTTCTTATAAGAGCACTTATTTGCGGGCCGATAGGGCTTGGTTGGATTGCGGGATTGTTCCCCGCATTAGATATTTCACATGAGTATGTTACGGTTGATTTTTGTTTCCCCTCTCTGCTACATTAATATATAGTTAAACAGTCAACTTTTCTGGAGGTAAGACGGGAATGTCAAGTAAACGGGTTCTGGTTGTCGATGATGAACACCTGATACGCTGGTCTTTGGTCAGGGCCCTTGATGAAGCGGGATATCAAGTTGAGGCGGCAGAGACCGGAGCCGAAGCTCGCACTAAATATCGCGATTTCAGGCCTCATGCGGTGCTTCTTGATATATGTTTGCCTGATGCTGTTGGGACTGATCTCTTGAAGGAGTTCAAGGCCGATGACAAAGATTTAGTTGTCATTATGATCACAGCCCATTCCGATGCCGACTCTGCCGTCAGCGCTCTCAAGATTGGGGCTACTGATTATGTCGGTAAGCCTTTTGACCTCGAAGATGTCCTGCATTCAATTGAGCAGGCTCTTGAAAAACAGCGGCTACAGGATGAAAATGCCTATTTTCGTCGAGTCCTTAAAGATAAAATAGAACGTGACAACCTGGTTGGTAACTGTCCAAAAATGATCGAGGTCTATAAGCTTATCAAGATTGCGGCCGATGCCGATGCCAAAACTGTTCTGATTACCGGCGCCAGCGGTACCGGTAAAGAGTTGGTTGCCCGGGGAGTCCACATGCACAGCTCTCGTTCGAAAGAGCCTTTTATAGATGTCAATTGTGCCGCCATTCCTGAATCACTGTTGGAAAATGAACTTTTTGGTCACGAACGAGGAGCCTATACAGATGCCTCCCAGAAGCAGAAAGGTATTTTTGAGATGGCCGGGGGAGGCACTGTTTTTCTTGATGAGATTGGAGATATGCCTATCGGTATGCAGGCCAAAGTTCTGAAAGTGATTGAAAATCGGAGTTATCGGCGCCTCGGTGGCGATAACGATGTCCTTTCCGATGCCCGGATTGTGGCTGCGACCAATCAGGATCTAACAAGCATGGTCAAGGAAGGGAAATTTCGCGCAGATCTTTTTTACCGCTTGAATGTGATGCCCATCAAACTGCCTTCTCTGGTCGAGCGGAAAATGGATATTCCTCAACTGGCGGCCTATTTCATCAACCGTTTTAATGAAGAGTATGGTCGTAATATTGATGGGGTTGATGCTCAAACTATGCATCACCTTATGTCATATGACTGGCCCGGTAATGTTCGTGAGCTCCGTAATGCCATTGAACGGGCGATGATGCTCGAGCGTGGCAGCAGTCTCACTTCACAACATTTCAGCTCGGAAATTATTAATGCCGGCAAGTCTGCAGAGGGTAGCAGCGCTGATGAAGCTACGGCTGAAGATGATTGCTTCTCCTTTGGACAGGTAAAGCTGCCCAAAGATGGAATCTCTCTCGAAGAAGTTGAAAAACAGCTCATCCAGATGGCCTTGAAGCGTTGGAATGGTAATCAGACCAAGGCTGCCGAATGCCTGCGCATGAGTCGAGATACTTTGCGCTACCGGATGAAGAAATTCGGTCTTCCGAAATAGCTTTTCAGTTTATTGTTTTAATAGAAGCACCACAGAGAACACAGAGAAAAACTTAATTTTGCCTTTTTGGTTCCGGCCTTGCCGGATTGGGGATAGGTATGAAAAATCATAAAATTATCTTTCATTTTGCGAGGCTGATCAGTTTTTTTGTTATTGTGATTTCGCCTCTTTTTTTTACGCAATCGATTTTGGCCGCCTGTCTGACCAGCTCCTGTCATCAGCAATTAAAAACTTTTGCCCAACTTCACGAGCCTTTGGTTGAAGGAGAGTGCCAGGCCTGTCACGAGCGTGTGGTTGAAGAGCATCCCTTAAAAAAAGGGTCAAGTTTCAAATTGGTCGCTGATGGGGCAGCCTTGTGTCTTGAATGTCATGACGCTTTTGATCCAGCCTCCGGTAAGCTTCATGATGCTGTGGCTGAGGGTGAATGTTTGGCCTGTCATAACCCCCATGGCAGTAACGGTGACGGTCTGTTGCAGGCAGGTGGCGATCTTAAAGTGATCTGTTTCGAGTGCCATGACGGAACTCCTTTTGCACAGGAATTCGTCCATGGTCCGGCTGCAGCCGGGGTTTGTCTCGAGTGTCATGATCCTCACCAATCAAATAATGAGGCGCTCCTACTGCATGATTCCAAATCTTTATGTCTACGTTGTCACGCTGACCTGGCTACAGGCCTGGAAGATGCAACCGTCATTCATGCACCTCTAAATGATGAAGCTTGTAACTCCTGCCATGAAGTCCACGCTAGCCCTTTTGCTCATCTTCTTAAAGGGGATGGCCCCAAATTCTGTTTTTCCTGCCATAAAGAGCTGGCTGACAAATATAATAAGGCCGGTACTAAACACACTGCTCTCTATAAGGATGGTCGTTGTGGTAATTGTCACGCCCCCCATTTTTCAAGTTACGCAGCCTTGCTGCCGGAACGTGAAAGTGATGTCTGTCTGCGCTGTCATGGCAAGGATGATTTCCATCGTTCGAAGGCCTTGAAAAATATCCGTACCGAACTGACCGAAAAAGAGCATCTGCACGGCCCCTTGAACGACGGAGACTGCTCAGCTTGTCATGATCCGCACGGTTCCGACTTCTATCGGCTCCTGGTTAATGACTATCCTGAAAGTTTTTACGCTCCCTATCGTAAAGGGACTTACGCTTTCTGCCTTAGCTGCCATGAAGAGAATCTTCTGCGTTTTCCGGAGACCTCCATCTATACCCTTTTTCGGGATGGCAAACGCAACCTGCACTACACCCATGTTGCTGACCCTCGCAAAGGCCGCAGTTGTCGGGCCTGTCATCAGGCTCATGCCAGTAACGGCCCCAAGTTGGTAAACGAGGATGGGGCTCCTTTTGGGAACTGGAAAATCCCTCTGCGACTGGTCCTGACCGAGACCGGCGGCAGTTGTTCTCCCGGTTGTCATCGTCGCATGTCTTACGATCGTAAAAATCCTGTAATAAAAAAATAGTATTAAACAGTTCAACGTTCAAAGTTAAAAGTTCAGGGTTAAGGTCAAAAGCAAGTTTAAGGGCAAAAGCAGTGCAAAAGTCAAACTCGGAGCTGCTTTGGCCTTTTTTTCTCATCGAGAAAACTTAAACATTGAACTTTGAACTGCCTGAGCGATATCCCCCTTGTGCCTGACCGTTATGGTGGGGTAAGTGCCCCACTTGGGTGTCGACCAGTTCTCAGGGGCTTTTTGCCGGCTTTTTATGTTTCTCAAGCGGTCTCTTTAAACTGTTGAATATATTTGCTTTTTTAAAGTTGTAGTGCTCTTTTTCACTGACTTTATGAATTTTGGCACAATATATGCTCTCTGTCATTATAGATTTGCTTAGATCAGCATTTTAAGTTGTTTTAGGTCTTTTGGGGAAGATCTTGATTTTTGAAATGTTGCGATAAAAAGACTGCACGTACAACTGGAAAAGAGAGTGGGAGCTTAACAACAAATAAATATGCCTGAGAGGAATATAATTATGAAGAGATATATGATAATTTTCTTGTGTGTTGCCGCCCTGGCTTTTACTGCCACGCAGGTTTTAGCTGGTGCCGCACCCGGAACCGGGATTGTCGGTTCTAAACATGATATGAATGTTGTTTCTAATCCGGATAGCCAGAATCGTGTCTGTGCTTTCTGCCATACCCCGCATCACGCCCTTGATGATGCTTCGGCCGATTATCTGCCTTTGTGGTCGCATGAACTTACCAGTCTAACCTACACTGACTATAGCTCAATCACATTTGATGGTGCCGGATTCCCGGCTGGTGATACCTTGACCGGTCCTTCCCGTCTCTGTATGAGCTGTCATGATGGTGCGGTCGCGGTTGACCAGCATTATGGCGGCATTGGTACTGACGTCCGTTCCGGTGACAGCTGGGGTGAAATCGGCGTCGGCGCCGGTGGTGACTTGAGCAATGACCATCCGATCGGTTTTGATTACACCGCGATTGCCGGTGTGGTTGATGATGAGATTCGTTTGGCTACAACTCCGGTTGCTAATCCCAGTGTAAACACGATTACCGAACTGTTGTGGGATGACCAGTGGATGACTTGTGCCTCCTGTCATGATGTTCATAACACTGATGCCAACGAAGACTATTTTCTCTATGGTCCGCAGGCTAACTCCGATTTCTGCCTGATCTGTCACGACAAATAATAACCTTTTAAATTAGTCCAGTCACGATAAAGGCTGCCGGTAGTATCTGCCGGCAGCCTTTTTTAGGTTGCGTAAAAACTTGAGTAAATGGTATAGTTATTAAAATAACAAAACCGATTATGGAGTTGTCGATGCCTGTAGATGTTGTCGTAAACCGTCCTGGTTCGATTAGATTGGCCTTTTTGCTGGTTCTTATCTTCTTCCTCTTGTTGCTTTTTTCTGCCTGTACCGGCCCTGAGGTGGTTCGTCCTCAAGGTTCGGTTTTTTTCCCGCCGGTTCCCAACCCCCCCCGGGTTCAATACCTGACCCGGATCTCCAGTTCAACCGATGTTGATGGTAAAAAACTGGGCGGGCTTTCAATTATTGCCGTCGGAGATAGCCGGGCTGAAAAACCCAAACCTATCATTAAGCCCTATGGAATTACCGTGCGTGATGGTAAACTATATGTCTGTGATACTTCACCCGGGCGTCTGATTGTCATCGATCCGGCCCGTAAGACTTTTGAATTTTTGAAAGGTAACTACAGTTTCGGTAAACTGAAAAAACCGATTAATTCAGCCTTAGACAGTGAAGGCAACCTCTATGTTGCCGATACCATGCGCAAAGAGGTGCTGGTTTATGGTCCGAGTGGCAGCTTTCTGCGCGCCTTTGGTAAAGGTCTCGAGATGAAACCGGTCGATGTTGCTATCGATGGTGACTATCTTTATGTTCTTGATCTCAAGAATCATGATATCAAAATACTTGATCGGAAAAGTGGAAAGCTATTGGAAACTATTGGTAATGATTCTGATAATAAACACCTTTTGTCGATGCCCATCAGCCTTGATACCGATCCCAAAGGCAGCATCTATGTCTCCAATATGACTTCCGGTAAAATTATCAACTTGGATCGTGATGGTCACCTGCTGGGTGAATTCGGCAAACTTGGTGATGGTTTTGGCCAGTTCGGTCGGCCCAAAGGTTTGACGGTGGATGACCAGGGGCGTATCTACGTCGTTGATGCGGCCCATCAGAATGTTCAGATTTTTAATAAAGATGGCCGGCTGTTGATGTTTTTCGGTGATCCCGGGCTTCCTTTTGGCTCCCTCAATTTGCCGGCTGGGATTGCAGTTACCTCTGAAGGGATTGATCTTTTTAAAGAATATATCGATCCCGCTTTTCAAGTTGAGCAGCTGATTTTCGTTACCAGTCAGTTCGGTCCGGCCAAGATCTCGGTTTATGGACTCGGAGAACTGAAAAACTGATTACTGCGGAATATTTTACAGTGATTTTTTAATAAATACCACAGAGAGCACAGAGGATGGTTTTCTCTGAGACCTCTGTGCTCTCTGTGGTGAAAAATATGTGGTCTAAAAACCATTTTTATGGTCAATTTATTTAAAAATTGTCGAATTATTTTGTTGATCGGCTCTCTGGCCGTGGTTTTCTTTCTTGCCGGTTGTGATGCCACTGCCCGTTATAAGGTCTTAACGACGATATTTGACGGGGTGCCAAGCCCGATTCCGCCGGAAAAAGTCCTTGAGGAGTATTATGCTAAACGGCTTCAGGCCGAACGCGATGCAGCTGCCGGCAAAGTTTCAGCCGACGCTTCGACCGGGCTTTTGCATGTTTCCAAACATCTTCCCTATACGCAAAAAAAATGTAAGGATTGTCACGATTTCAGCACCGCAGTCGGCCTTATCCGGCCGCCTAGAGAGCTCTGTTTTGTATGTCATCGCAAGTTTCGTGACCATATTCGTGAACCCTTTGTTCATGGTCCGGTTGCAGTTGGTGACTGTTCTGCCTGTCATCTGCCGCACTCTTCTGAAAACACCTCTCTGCTGGAGCTTGATCGGAATAAAATCTGCGATAAATGTCATCATGAAGAGCGCCTTGCGGTCGAGATGCATGATAAAATTATGACCCACGGTATGGCCTGTGTTGATTGTCATGACGCCCATTACGGCCAAGCCCGCTACTTTCTCAAATGATTATCTATTCAGGAAGAGTGTAGATGCGGCCGACCCTGGTTATTTTATTCTGCCTGTTAACGGCTCAACTCATGCTGGCTGGTCAATCGCAGGCTCGGGCTCTTTTTATGATCCGGGATTTTCGTAACTGGCTTGAACTTGAATATGAGTATGAAGGTTCCAGTTCCGATAGTGCCGGCAGCAATCAGGATCTGACGGAACAGCAGTTATGGGAGACCTACCATTTTGAGATGGCTTACGCTATCTATAGCCCACGTTGGCTTAACGGCCATTTTGAGGTCGATCTTGGCTTTCTGCAGGAGTGGTATGACGGCACCAGTGACGGTTCCGGCTCCGATAACGACTTTGTTCTCGGTTACCGTCTGGATGGTATTATCTTGGATCGTAAATCTTTTCCCACAACGTTTTTTGCCGAGTCGGAGAGTACTCGGGCCGACCGCCGTTTCGCCCGTAATTACGATCTGCAAACTGAAAACTATGGTATCGCTACAACCTACAAAAATCGCTTTGTACCGGTTCACTTAAGCTATTTTTCCAACCGCAGTGAAACTGACGGGCTCGAACTTGATCGCGAGATTACAACCGAGACCTTTTCGGCAGATCTCTCCCACCAGACTGATGATGGCTTCAGCCTTAGTGAAATAAACTATTTCTATACCGACGACAAAACTTCATTTTCCGGTTCTCAGCCCTCAGATAAAAATAATGTCGAGGAGTATTTTCTCCGTAATTCACTGACCTGGGGAGAGCATCTCAAGCGCAGCTACTTTATCTCCAGCTATCGTTATCGTGAGGAAGAGGGCAGTAATCCGATCAAATCTACGGACTGGTTTGAAACTATTGACTGGCGACCGGGACTTGCCCTGCGCCTGGGACTCGAATATCAGTTCAGCAAAGATGAAACTGAAACTTTAAATCGTAAAGATAACCGCTATCGGGGTTGGATCGAGCATCATCTTTATGAGAGCCTTACAACCTCCGCCCGGGCCAGTAGCCGTAACCTCGAATTTGACGGCGGTAGCGAAGATGAGAACGGTTTTGTTTTAAGTCTTTCCTACCGTAAAAAATTACCGGCTGATTCCTATTTTACCATGGGCTATTCCTACGGATATGAAGAGACCGAGCGGGACTTGGATGATAACCTGTTCTTCGTCGTCAATGAGGAGATGATTGTCGATCTCTTTGAGAGAAACCTCTTAAATAATCTTGATGCTGTAGCTGAAACCATTGTTGTTTACAATGAGGATCGACTCATTACCTATGTTGAGGGAGCCGATTACACAATTGAACAGGTTGGTCGCGAAACCGAGATTATTATCCCCTCCGGCAGCCTTATCAATGAAGGAGACAAACTTTCGCTCGACTATGAATACCTGGTTAACCCTGACATCGATTTTTCCACTACCGTCCATCAGGCCAGTACAACTTTAACCCTTTTTGACCGTCATTACCGAATCTATGCCAACTATGTCAATTCAAAACAGAAATTACTCTCTTCGGCCGATGATCCGGATCTTTATGACAGTCTCTACAATCTTGAGACCTGGACTGTCGGGGCTGAAGGCGAGTGGAACTATGTGACTTGCGGCCTCGAGTACACAGATTACAACTCAACCACCGATATTCGCCAATATCTCGAAGGTTTCATTAATTATAGACGCTATTTCAGGCGTAATTTTATCTTTTTTTACCTGCGTGATCGCATAACCAGCCATGATGATTTGGATAATGGTACTGACAGTAATGGTGGCAGTGAAAATGTTCTGACCACCGGTTTTCAGTATAAGCGAAAATTCCCGCTTGGGGCGATCGGTGAAGTCAACCTCGATTATTTAAACCAGAGCGGTCGTAGTAACGACCGTCAGGAACTCGATCTCGAAATAGCCTATCAGCTTCGGGTTGGGAAGCTTGTCTTTGAAGCCAGCATTGAAGAGGAGTGGGCCTGGACCGATAATCGCGATGAACGTAATGATAAGGTTATGTTCAGAATCCGCCGCTACTTTTGATGGGCAGAGGTGAAATAGTGGAAAAGCAACTCTTTACAGACTCTTACCAACATAGTTTTTTCCTTAAAGTCAGTTGTGCCCTGCTCCTGACCTTGAGCCTTTGCGGTCTGGGTCTCTATCTTTATCTTAACCGACCTTTTGGTGGTGACTTCCTGCTGGCTATTGCCGAACTTGATCGTCTGCGAAAGAGTATTGTCTGGGCTGTGGGGGTCTCAGTTACGGTTCAGCTTGTGATCTTTGCCCTGCTCCTCTATCTGGCCTCACTTTTCTGGACCCATAAGGTGGCCGGTCCGCTCTATCGCTTGAAAATGACTTTTTTGCGTCTTGCCGATGGTGACTGGACGCCGATGTATCAGGTGCGGAAAAATGACCAGCTCAAAGAGATTCCCGGTTTGCTCAATCGTGGTCTCAAAGCCGTGCGTTCAATTGACGATGAGATAAATAGTGAGCTTTTTGAAGTTGAGGAAAAATTGCAGAAATTTCACGTCGGTGAAAGTGATTGCGAAGTCATAACTGAGGCTCGGAGTCGCCTGATTCGGTTGCTTGATAGGCACTGGCCAATGTAATTGATACAGGGTTAACCTTCACTCTGAGTGGTCAAAATTAAAAAATTAAAATAAACGTGGTCCGAACTTTGCTCTATTGTGATCTATGAATAACCGACTTTCGCTATTTTTCTATTTATTGATATTTGCTCTGGCCTTGGGCCTTGCCGGTGTTCTTATATCGGACAGTGGTAATCCTCACAGCATGAAAACTGACTGCGCAGATTGTCATCTGCGAGCTCCGGCACAGGATGAGGCCGGCACCAATCTTTTTGTTGCCGATATCGAAACCCTCTGTTTGCGTTGTCATACCGAGGTCAAGGTGACCATGTCCCATCCTGTAGGAGTTAAGCCGACTTTTAAACTCCCGCTCGATATGCCGCTTGACTGGAAAGGTGAGATGACCTGCACAACCTGTCATCGTATGCATGGTGATGACGATAACCGCTTCTTTTTTAATAATAAATTTTTGCGGCGTAACTCCACCGGCAAGGCCTTTTGTCTTGAATGTCACCAGAATAACTTTCTCTCCAACCGTAGCATGGGCCATAGCGTTGCTCAGAATGCGGCGCACTACACTCCGAGAGATTCTTTTGCAGGAGAGGCTAAAATAGATGAGTCCTCAGCTTCCTGCTTGACCTGTCACGACGGCTCTCTGGCTAAGGATGAGGGCAGTGCCATAATCGAAAGAACGGCCGGTATCTGGCGCCATGGAGGTCAAAGTAATCGTAGCAGCCATCCTTTGGGCGTAAGTTACAGCAGGGCCCATGCGAGAAAACCTCACGCCTATCGACCGATGGCTGAATTGCCGAGGACAGTCCGGCTCCCGGGTGGGAAAGTGGAGTGTGTCTCATGTCATAATCTATATGCAAAAGATGAATGTCTGTTGGCCGTCTCAAATGAAAGAAGTAGACTATGTCTGACCTGTCATCGAAAATAAAACACCCCTATAAACGGAGCCGCTATCTGGTTGATCGGGCTCTACAGTTGCGTTTTATGCTCCAGTTGGCGGGCAGCGGGTTGCTGCTGGTGGTGATGGCTGGTGTCAGCATGTTTCTATGGGGGCGCTACCTGCTTGAAAAAGAGCTCTACAGCCCCCATTTAAGCCATGCCGGTTCCGGTGAATTGCTTTTGCCTTTATTGTTAGGGCTAAATTTGGTCTTCGCGGCTCTGATCGTTGTCGTGGTGGTTCTCTTGGGCCGCCGTCATCTTAGGAAAATAACCGGCTCTTTACTGCGTCTTGAAGACAACCTTGAGCAGATGGGGCAGGGAGAGGTTCCGGCAGAACTAGTTTTGCGTAATGATGACCCTTTACAATCGGTAGGGGAGACTTTTAATTCCTTTTCGTCAGGAGTTAACCAACGTCGTGATCTGGTTCGCATAGAGATTCGTAGTGCAGTTACTGCTCTACAACATGCACTTGAAACCGGTTCCTCAGGTACAGCTGTCGTAAGCGATCTGGATAACGCCAAAACAGCCCTGGAAAAAGCCCGTAAAACTCTTAATTATAGACAAGTCGGACCATAACCTTAAACTCCAAACCCCGAACTTTAAACTTTGAACTGTCCCAAATAGAGTAATGTTTTGTTGAAAAAGTTTAATTTATTTCTTGTTTTATCCTTCCTCTTTCTGGCGACTTGCTTTCTGGCGGCCTGTGTTGAGTCGTCAAAGCCCTCGATTGAGACTGAGGCGGTACTGGAGAAACCGGTTTGGCCGGCTTCACCGGCACCACCTCGTATTGCCTGGCAGGGTGAAATTAAAGATTTTCGCGATTTCCGCAGACAGGAAAGTTTCTGGCAGCGTCTCGCCGGTCTCGTTGTCGGCCAGCGCCAGAGTGGACTTGTCAAGCCTTACGGGATCTATGCCGATGATCACGATCATATTTTTGTCGTTGATACCGGGGCCCGCCGGGTCTATTTTCTTAACACCAAAGACGGCAGCTATAAAACAATACCCGAAGAAGATGAAAACCCTTTTCTTTCACCGATTGATATCACTGGAGATGGTGCGGACACTCTTTTTATCTCTGATTCAAAAAATGCCAGGCTCTTTCGTTATACTCTTAATGATGGCCGTTTAGTTGAGTTTCCGACGGTCGACCTGCAGCGACCTACCGGGATTGTCTACTGCCTTAAAGAGCGGCTTCTTTATGTTGCCGATACGCTGGCCCACCAGGTCGTTGCCTTAGAGTACAATGGCCGTGAACGTTTTCGTTTCGGCGAGCGCGGGGTTGGTCCCGGCCAGTTTAATTTCCCGACGGCTGTGGCTATAAGTGAGTGTGGCATGCTGGTGGTTACCGATGCCCTTAACGGTCGGATCCAGATATTTGCCACCGACGGCACCTTTGAGCTTGAAGTTGGTCGACCAGGTGATACCTCCGGAACTTTTGCCAAGCCCAAAGGTGTGGCTTTAGACAGTGACTGTAACATCTATGTTTGTGATGCCCTGTTTGACGCAGTCCAGGTTTTTGATAAAGGCGGGCGCTTGCTGTTGACTTTTGGTGACAGCGGTTCCCGGCCCGGTCAGTTCTGGATGCCGACCGGAATCTTCGTTGACGGTAAGGACAATATCTACGTCGCCGACAGCTATAACCAGCGTATTCAGATCTTTCGTTATTTAAAGTAGATGCATTCGTAAAAAGTTTGAGATCACTTTGAAACGTCATTCCGGCGAAAGCCGGAATCCAGTAAATTCAACGACTTCTGGATACCGGATCAAGTCCGGTATGACGGTTTTACGACTTTTTACGACGCCATCAAAGTAGGGTGTCGGATGAAACGTTTTTCCTTTCTCTTTACAGTCCTGGTCCTGCTGATTAGTTTCTGTCGGCCTATGGATGCTGCCAGTATTATCAATACCAAGCATAATCTTTCGGTTCATGGTCCGGGTTCATTGATTGCTACAGCCGAGGAGCAGGTCTGTATCTTCTGTCATGTGCCCCATTATGCGAGTCCTGTGGCCCCTTTATGGAATCGGGAAGTCGGAGCGGTATCCTATAACCTCTACGCTTCCTCAACCCTTAACGCCCAACTCGGACAGCCGACCGGAGCCACCCGCCTCTGTCTCAGCTGTCATGATGGGACCATCGCGATTGGTATGGTTTTAAGTAAATCGCAACCGATCTCAATGACTGGTGGGGTCTCCACTTTGCCGGGTACCAGCAGCAGCAATCTCGGTACCGACCTGGCCGATGATCACCCCGTCTCTTTTCCCTACACTTCAGCCCTGGTTGCCCAGAATGGTGAACTCCGTGATCCGGCGTCTCTGCCGCCGGCAATTCATCTTGAAGATGATTACCTGATGCAGTGCACCGCCTGTCATGACCCCCACAAGAGTCCTTATGGCGATTTTCTGGTTATAGATAACCGTAATGCCGGGCTCTGCCGTGCCTGTCATCAGCAACGGGGTTGGGAGAGTAGTAGTCATGCAACCGCGGCTGCCGTTGCTTTAGATGGATGCAACAACTGCCACAACACCCATAGCTCAGCGGTTAACGAACGGCTGCTAAATTTTGTCGCCGAGGAGGATAACTGCTTTTCCTGTCATGACGGCAGTGTCGGCAGTGATAACATTCAGGCCGAGTTTGATAAGTTTTACAACCATCCCGTGGCCACTACCACCGGCGTTCACGAACCTCGGGAAAACCCTTTAAGCACTCCCTGGCATGTTGAATGTGTCGACTGCCACGATCCCCATCGGGCCAATGACTGGACAGCCACAGCCCCGACCGTCAGTGGGGCTCTGGCCGGGGTTAAAGGGGTTAATCGTTCAGGGGTTGTGGTTGATGAAGTAAGTTACGAGTACGAGGTCTGTTTCCGTTGCCATGCTGACAACTCCTTTTCCGACACCGTGGTTGTCAGCCGCCAGATCGAGGAGGTCAACGAACGTCACCGTTTTGATCCCATTAACCCATCCTACCATCCGGTGGTAGCAGTCGGCAAGAATCCAACGGTTCCCAGCCTCAGGCCGCAGTATAACCCGAGCAGTCGCATCTATTGTAAAGATTGCCATAACTCAGACTCCGGTAGTCGTAGCGGCGGAGGTGGTGCCGATGGCGTTCACGGTTCCATCTATCCCCATATTCTCCTGGCCCGTTATGAAAACGATACCTATCCCTTAAGCTATTCCGAGAGTAACTATGCTCTCTGTTTTCGTTGTCATGACCCTCAGATTCTGCTCGACAGGTTTCAGTCATCTTTTCCGAGCCATCGCAGTCATGTTGTAGGTCACCGCACGCCCTGTTTTCTCTGTCACGACCCCCACGGCGTACCCCTGATCGGCGGGGCTTCGACGACAGCCAATGCCCATCTGATCAATTTCAATACCGACTATTTTACCGGCAGCTACGATTCGGTTAATAAAAGCTGTAATGTCAGCTGCCATAACGGTCCTCATGACTACCGGAGCGGTGAAACTCAGGAACCTCCTGTTCCTGAGAGTTTCTTAAGGCGTTAAATAGAAAAAATGCTTCCACCACAGAGATTAAAACTCTAAATCTCTGTGTTTTCAGAGTGAAAAAATATTAGTATTTTAGCGATAAGATTTAACGTAAAATGGTCAAAACTTTATTTTGAACCACGGAGTTCACAGAGGCTCAGTCTGGAGGGTTTTTCTCTGTGTTCTCTGTGGTAAAAAAAATTAGGAGCCAGTTAAAATGCGCAGTAAAATCAAAATTGTTCTTCTCTCACTAACCCTTATCTTCATGTTCTCAGTTTCCGCCTCGGCCCAAGATCCGAAAGACCCGCAAACCCCGAAGGCGGTCCTAAAAGCTGCCGCTGCCGCTAAAGCCTATGTTGCAAAACAGCCCAAACCCCGTGAACCCCGCGATCGCGCCAAAGTTGCTGATAAGAGTGATTACTGTATAGATTGTCACCGGGAAAAAACCCCAGGTATCTTTGAAGAGTGGGTTTTGAGTGAGCATGCTAGTCTCGGAATCGGTTGTAACGATTGCCACGGTGCCTATCAGTCAGAGAAAGACAGCTTTCTCCATGCCGGCCGCTTTTACATCCGTACCGTGGTCAGCCCGGCCCGTTGCGGCCGCTGTCATAAACAGACGATTCGTGGTTTTGCCAATACCGCCCATGCCAGAGCTCTGACCAATCTTGAAGAGATGAAAGCCGATGATCCCCGCTATCCCTTGATTGAACCCTATAAGGAGTCCGGTTTTGCAGAGTGTCGGGCTTGTCACGGTACTCGAATTGCAGTCAGCAAAGATCATCGACCGACAGCCCAAACCTGGCCTAATCATGGGGCTGGGCGTATCAACCCTGATGGCAGTCCTGGTAACTGTGCCATGTGCCACGGCCGTCACCGTTTTTCGGTGGCCAGTGCCCGTCAGCCGGAAGCTTGTATCGGTTGTCATGATGGTCGTATGTATCCTGAGGGAGAGATTTATGCTCGATCCCTGCATGGTCTGGCATATAGAGATGAAGAGAGCCGTCGTAACCTGAAACGGCCCTATTTCTATTGCGATTCAACTGAAAATACGGCCCCAACCTGTGCTCTTTGTCACCTTAACGGGGCCGGGCAGGGGCTTATCACCCGTCATGACCCGGCCTGGCGGCTTTCGCATAATCTTACTCATCCTGAAGCTCTAATCAGAGAGGTTAAAGGTGAACCTCAAACGCGCATGCGGGCCGTCTGCGAACAGTGCCATGCAGCCTCTGTCGTTGAGCGTTTTCTGACCGCCGCTGATTCCGAGTTGCAACGCTATCAGGACGAGGTGGTCAAACCCAAACTCGCTCAATTTGAGAAATTACTGAAAAAGAAAAAAGGCAAGAAACGGAAAGCCATCCTTGTCGACTACGCCGATTTCCTGGCCCAATCCAAAGCCTACCGCCTCAACCTCTACATGGGCCACCCCGGCCGCACCGAGCGCTGATTGACAACAGTTCAAAGTTCAATGTTCAGGGTTCATGGTTTTTAACTTTGAACCCTGAACCCTGAACTTCGAACTGATTTTGCGCTATTTCCCTCCTCTGTTCTATCTCTCATAACCCTCCATACCAACTTTTGGGGTAAATACCCCACCCTTAACTCTTGAAGGGTGGGCAAAATCCCCCGAAACTCACTTTTTCTGAGGCCGCGCTTTATTTCCACAATTCTTGTAATGGTTTCGCGTTGTTGTTATATTATTAACTTTACCTGAGAAAATGATCATATTTTAAGCGAACTTTAATAAAATTGTATACTGGTATGCTTTATGCTCTTGTTCATAATTGTACGAGCAATCTTTTTTTAACTTTATCGTGGTTTACTTTTCTTATCGCACCCCAATGTGACTGAAAAGAAAACCCACCCGGAAAAAAAGGAGATTCAAGCGAAAAAAAGATAAATTGTTGGTGTTTTCTTTTTGCATACCGATAAAAAGATTAAATTGTTTCGGTAGCTTATTTAAAAGGGTATTTCATGGAGGATTTAACAATATGAAAAGATTTAAAAAAACAGCTCACCCCGGAATGATGCTCATGGCAGTGGCATTCTTGGTC
>JANTGZ010000002.1 GCA_024762675.1 Thermodesulfobacteriota bacterium
CCATCGAGAGGGTAGTCAGTCTGGCTTGCGAGATCCTCTTTTAAACTTTCTGTGTTGGTTAACAGCTCTTTGCCTGAGCCCTGCCATCGGGGCAGTTTTTTATAAGGAACAAAAAGAACCGCACCGGCTTTAAGAGCTTTCTCCGCATATGGATTCAGGGTGTCGGAGTTGATAATGCCGACGACCAGATTGCGCGGGTGTTCAAAGTGGGCTGCCAGATACTCTTCAAAATAGGAAGTTGTAATAACAATCTCTCCCAGTCCCTGGCCCCGGCCGCCTAAGGCGACCACCCCTTTAGCGAAAGCCGAACTGATCTCATAGCCGGTTTCGCCATTGCCGCGGGTTGCAAAAATCCGCCCATCGTCACGGGCGGCGAGGCCGTCTAGTTTAGGGGTTAAGCGAAAGCCGGGGATCGGAAGGTGGTTTTCGGCGGCGCTTTTTTTAGCGCGCTCTATAAAACGAGCCAAAGCTTCTTTTGTGTAAGCTTTCTCGGTTGAGAGCATTGGCTGTGGATGGCGGACTTCGCGACGGTCGGAGAACTTCTCCGGTTCGACCTGGTGTAGAAAGGGGTGTTTCGGCGAGAGGTTTCGTAACTCTTCAACCAGATTGTCATATTCGGTGTCACTGATCAGAGGTTTACCTAGACGGTAGGCGTGGTTATATTTCTGTAGTTTTTCGACAAGTAGTTCCAGCTGGTCATTTTTCTCTTGCGCTTGCATGGGTTCTTCATTCCTCAATTGGTCAAAATCTGATGATTGAAATCAGTCATCAGCCGACTTTCTTCGATTTAGAAACCAGTTTTTATCTGCTTCTGGCTGTTAGTGCCGGAGTTGATTTCGTTAAGAGAGTAACGCTTTTTATTCTTGAAAATAATAGGATATAGCTGTTTCGAAAACTCACCATCTTTACTGACCGCGGTTATGCTGGTTACCAGTTTGAGGGGCGGCAGTTTGAGCAGGGCTTCGGAGATGGTGGCGGCCCTGCCGCTGTTAATCAGCTCCCGGGCTTGGTTGAGAATTGTGATGGTATCGTAAGCGTAGGCATCATAGATAGAGGCTGGTTCTTGGTAGGTTTCCAGGTAGAGATTTTGGTAGTTGAGGGCCTTTGGCGACGGCTTGGGAAGATTGAGAGATATGTCTAAAAAAATCGCTTCTTCAAGGTCGGCTCCAGCCTCATTTTCGAGGCGGCTGTCATTGCCGCCTCGCGTGCCGTAAATTTGGCATCGGTCCAGGCCGTGAAAGGTTAGCTGGGGTATGAGAAGTCGCAGGCGAGGGTAGAACTCGGCAATGACCAGAGCTGTAAATGGATAGTTTGGTATTTGCTGGTCAGTTGCGGGGCTGGAATTGTCCTGTAGGTTTTCAATGGCTGAACTGAAGTCTGTGTTGTGAGGGTTATAGGTGCCAGTCTTGACAATTGCGGTTTCACCGTTGCGGCATGAATTATTGAAGGCGGCTTTGAAGTCATCGCCAAAGCCGTTATCAGGGTGGAGGAGGCCAACCCTTTTTTCACCTCTTTGTCGGAGAAATCGAGCCATTTCCCGGGCTTGGTTGGCGGCGCTTAAAAAATGCTGAAAGACATTCTTCCCGAGGCTGGTTATCTGAGGTTGCGGGGCCCAAAGAATAATCGGCAGTCGGCACTCAATGGCTTTTTCTGCCGCAGACTGAGCCAGTTTACTTTGAACTGGGCCTAAGATAATAGTTGCATGATCTTCCTTTAGTTGTTTAATGGCTGCAGCAGGAGGGGTTTTGGCTGAATCGACTGGCGCCAGGTGCCATCTGTGGTTGTTATTGGTTATGCCGGGTTTCAGGGCGAGTGTGAGACCTCGTTGAAAGCGCCGGCCGATTGCTGAATACTCACCAGAAATCGGCAGAAATACGCCAATCGTCCAACCCTTGTCAGTGTCCGGCAGAGGGCGGCTTTGTCGTGAAGGATATGGGGCTGCGGTCTGGTTTTGTTTTTTTGTTACAGTTTGTTGCGGACGCACCAATTCTCCGTCGGAGCTTATAGCTTCAGTTGAAGAAACTGTCGCGGCAAGCAAGAGAAAGGCAGAGGTTATGGCGACGAAAATTTTGCTTGTCTTGGCAATCAACTTTATCACAGTTTGTAACCGCCGATATTTGTTTGTGTTTGTTTAGACTTGTAGTGATTTTTCTGCTCTGCTGTCAACTGCTTTTCTTGATTTTGGTTAATGGAGATAGGGTTTTATGAATATCGTGATTGTTGAGGATGTGGATTTTGTTGGTGAACGGCGGGTTGTTCTGGGTGGACGACGAGCCGCCCACATTGTTAATGTTTTGAAGGCGCAGGTTGGTGATCGCTTGCGCGTTGGTCGCTTGAATGGTGACTTCGGTTTCGGTGTGATCTCTGAAATTGCCAACTTGAGGGTCGAGCTTGAGGTTGATCTTGACCGCTCTCCGCCGCCGCCATTACCGGTTAGTCTTTTGCTGGCCCTGCCTCGCCCCAAGGTTCTCAAGAGAGTGTTGGCGGCAGCCGTGACTATGGGAGTTAAGGAGATCTTTATCTTTAACTCCTGGCGGGTCGAGAAAAGTTATTGGCAGAGCCCCTGGCTTGGCCCCGAGAGGTTGCGTGAAGTCAGTCTTTTGGCGCTTGAACAGGCCTGTGATACGAGGTTGCCTGAAATTTTTCTTAAACCTCGTTTTCGACCCTTTGTTGAGGATGAGGTTCCGATTATGGCTAGGGATCGAGATGCCTGGTTGTTGCACCCGCAAACCGGGAGCGGATTTCCGGAAATTTCGAGCAGTGCACCTTCGTTGATAGCGGTTGGTCCAGAGGGTGGTTTTATCCCTTTTGAATTGGAGATGCTGACTGCTGCCGGGTTTGCAATGGTTTCCTTCGGCCCTAGAACCCTGCGGGTGGAGCAGGCAGTGCCTGCAATCCTTGGTCGTTTTCTTTAGTGAAATGTTGGGGCGGCTTTGTGTCGGCCCATGTGTTGCTCGTTTGTTGGCTCTAGTGGTTGCCCGGCTCCAACCATGGGGCCATTTTTTTGTGAGTGACCGATAAAGTTGATTGCAAGTCATTTTTTAAATTAAAAAAAACTTTTTTTCTCCTTGACAAAGGCTGCAGGGGGAGGTAACAAGGTGGGAGAAAGTGGTAGATTGTGGGTTAAATATCCTCCTTTGCAGAGGGTGGTGGTTGAGATGTCTTTTCGCGGTCGTTATGAATATTCCCTTGATACCAAAGGGCGGCTCAATATTCCAGCTAAATTTCGGGAGATCCTGGTTCAGGAGTATAACTCTGAGTTGGTGGTCACGACTGCTCTGGAGGGTTGTCTCGATTGTTTCCCGCTTGCTGTATGGACTGAGGTTGAAGAGAAACTTAATGCCCTGCCTTCGAGCCGTGTTGAAGTTAAGCGTTTTAAGCGTTTCTATATCTCCGGTGCGGTAGAATGTTCTCTCGATAAACAGGGCCGTGTGTTATTGCCGCCGACTTTACGCAGTTGGGCCGGGCTTGACCGGAAAGATAACAATGTCGTCATTGCCGGGCAGATAAATAAGCTGGAATTATGGAGTCAGGAGCGTTGGAGTATTGAGCAGGAAGACACTACCGGTTCATCTGAAGCTATTAAAGGGATTGTCGGGGTTCTGGAAGAGCTCGGTGTCTCAATCTAGTTGGCGTTCACTGGAAAGACCTTTGGACTGAACATTATTTTTGCCGGAAGTTGAGCTGGGGTCGGAGTTGCTGATGGAACATATTCCGGTTCTTCTAAAAGAGAGTATCGATATCCTCTTGGCCGGTAAAGGGGTTGTCGGTGGCGAAGGAGTGCTTGTTGACGCAACCTTTGGCGGCGGTGGTCATAGTCGAGGTTTGCTGGAAAGCAGTGCTCCCGGGGTTTCGGTGGTGGCTGTTGATCGTGATCCTGAAGCCGTATTAAGAGGCCAGGCCCTGATTTCGGAGTTTGCCTATCGTTTCAGGTTGCTGGCGGGGAATTATGCTGATTTGACTCGGTTGCTTGATGATGCCGGGATCGGCAAGATAGATGGCCTGCTGCTTGATATCGGCCTCTCAAGCTATCAGCTTGAAGAGGGCGGTCGAGGCTTCAGTTTCCAGTCTGAGGGGCCGTTGGATATGCGCATGGATCCGACAACGGGAGAGCCGGCGGCCATGATTGTCAACCAGGCCGACTGCAAAACCCTGACCAAAATTTTTCGTGATTTTGGAGAAGAGCCCTATGCCGCGGCTATCGCTCGTAAGATTGTTGAAAGTCGCTCCCAAAAACCATTTTTGACGACTCGCTCACTGGCGGCCCTGATCGAAGAGATGGTGCCGGTCTACAAACATTCCCGTCGCCATCCCGCTACCCGAGTTTTCCAGGCTCTACGCATTTCCGTTAATGATGAGCTTAGCGCTCTTAGGCGGGTTCTTGAAGCCGGCCTTGAACGCCTTGAGTGCGGTGCCCGTATGGTGGTCATCTCCTATCACTCTCTCGAAGATCGTCTGGTCAAACAGGTTTTTCGACAGGCCTCTAAAGGCTGTGTCTGTCCACCGCGGGTTCCGGTTTGTGGTTGCGGCCAAAAGCAGAGGGTTAAAATTCTGACCGGTCGGGGAGTTCGTCCCCAAGACTCGGAAATAGCTCTCAACCCTCGTAGCCGCAGTGCATGCTTGCGGGCAATAGAGTTATTGTAGGGTGTTTTTGTGGCTGCGAAAAAAGGCCACCAATCTCAGTGGAGTTGGCTCAATAGTTGTCTGCTGGTGGTTATGGTGGGGATGATCTTTTATTGTTCCTGGCTCAACAACAAGATTGTGGCCCGGGGTTACCAGCTGAATGATTTGCGGAAAGAGGAAAAAAACCTCATTGAGGAAAAAGACAAACTGCAGGCCGAATTGGCGACCTTGAAGAGGCCACAGAATCTGGCTCGTCTGGCCCGTTTACTGGGCCTTAAAGAGCCTCGGCCCGGGCACAAGATGGTTTTACCATGAAGCGTACAAAACGCGAATCCAAAAAAGAACGACGTCGTTTGCGGCTACGAATAGGGTTGGTAGCCGGCGTCGTCGTTTTTAGTTTGGTCGCGGTTGTCGTTCGCGCCTATTTTTTGCAAATTGTAAAACACGAATACTATTTGGCTCGGCAGCAGCAGCAGCGCAGTTCAAGTTTGCTGATTAATTGCGAAAGAGGGCAGATTCTAGCGGCTGACGGCGGACGTTTGGCAGTTAATGTCAAAGGGAGCTCTCTATGTGCCGAGCCCCGGCGGATTGAGGATGGGAAGCGTATTGCCAAAGGGTTGGCGCCAATTTTAAAGGTCAAAGCCTCAACTTTAGAGAGGCGTCTGAGCGGCAAGCGGGGGTTTGTCTGGCTTAAACGTTCTTTGACCCCGCCCCAGGTAGAGGCTTTGAAGCCCTGGTGTGAGCGAGAGCAGGGTTTGGCTTTTTTAAAAGAGAACCAGCGGGTTTACCCTAACCGAGCTCTTGCCGGTCAGGTGTTGGGTTTTACAAATATCGATTGCCAGGGGCAGGAGGGTCTTGAACGTCATTACGAAGAGTATCTTAAGGGACGTCAGCTCTACCTTGAGTTGGAGCATGATGCTCGGCGTCAGGTAGTTGAGAGTTCTCAATACCCGGAACTCGATTACTATAAAGGTAAAACCGTCTATTTGACCATCGATCGACATCTGCAGGCTTTAGCCGAGCAGGAGCTTGAGACGGCGGTCACTGAAAGTCGGGGCAAAGGCGGTATCGCTCTGATTATGAACTCAGGTGACGGTTCTATCCTGGCAATGGCTCAATATCCACGTTTTAATCCCAACAGTAAACGGAAAAATAATCCGGCTTTGTGGCGTAATCGGGCGGTGGCTGACCTCTTGGAGCCGGGTTCAACCTTCAAGGTTTTTACCTTGGTAGCGGCTCTGGAATCAGGTCTTTTCAAGATTGATGATCTCATTGACTGTGAAGAGGGAAACTATAAAGTCGGGCGCCGCACAATTCACGATACCCACGAATATGGTCTTTTGCGTCTCGATGAAGTGCTTAAGTATTCCAGTAATATTGGTTGTTCGAAGATCGTTGATCGAGTCGGAGCTGAGCGTTTTAACACGGTTTTGAAAAATTTCGGGTTCGGTTCTCGTAGCGGTATAGATTTTCCTCATGAGCCCTCCAGTCGTTTACGTCCCTGGCGCAAGTGGCGACCGATTGATCTTAGTAATCTCGCTTTTGGCCAGGGAATCTCTATGACCTCAGTGCAACTTGTGGCCGCGTACGCGGCTCTGGCTAATGGCGGTTATCGGATAACCCCACATCTGGTTTCTAAGGTTGTCAACGGGGCTGGTTGGACGGTCTATGAATATCCGGCTAAAAAATCATCACGGCGGGCATGTAGTGCCGGGGTGGCGCAACAGATCGATCAGGCTTTAGCCCTGGTGGTAGAGGATGACGGTACCGCACCTAAAGCCCGTATTCCCGGTTTCAGGGTCGCTGGAAAAACCGGAACGGCGCAAAAATTTGATTTTACCAGGAAGAGTTATTCTCATAGTGATTACTGGGCTTCATTTATCGGATATGTGGACCCACCGGCTGGTGAATCGCGTAAGGTTGTTTACGTGATGGTTGATGAACCTCGTAGTTCAATATATGGCGGTATAGTCGCGGCCCCGGCCTTTCAGCGTATCAACCGACGCCTGGCAAGTTATCTCAATTATGCTTCAAAAGCTGAATTCGCCAACTTGGAAATGCCGCTGACAGAGGGTAATGTAGATCAGAAGGTAGAAGAGCATGGTGATGAAATAGCAGAAAATTTAACGCAAACGGCAAGGATTATGCCGGATTTTAGAGGTCAGACGATTCGGGAGGCGTTGGCTCTTGTCGGCGGTTACCGCAGAAGTGTCAAGATTTCGGGTCAGGGGCGGATCATTTCTCAAAAGCCCCTACCGGGAACCATGTTAGAGCCCGGACTTGATTTTGTTTTTCGCCTGAGTAGTGAGATCTGAAATGAGTGAGAAAAGAAATCATTTTTGGAAACTTGGGCAGTTGGCCGACCTGCTTCAGGTGAAGGCCCTACCGACCTGTCGAGAGCTTGATTTTGATCTGACCGGGGTCACAATTGATAGCCGTAAACTTTGCCCTGGTGAACTTTTTATTGCTTTGCGGGGTGAGCGTTTCGACGGTCATGATTTTATCGATCAGGTGATTGCTAAAGGGGCTGCAGCGGTGGTGGTTGAAGAGGGGGCCGTAGGGCTTTTGAGTCTGGCTCAGCGCTATCCGCAGATCCTTTTTCTACCAGTCAAACAAAGTCTTAGTGCCTTGGCGACACTGGCCCAGGCACACCTGGAGAAGGTGGCGCCGGTCGTAATTGCAGTGACCGGTTCAAACGGTAAAACAACAACCAAAGAGATGCTGGCACATCTTTTAGCTCCCCATTTTCGGGTTCATAAAACTGCAGGAAACTTCAATAACCGGATCGGCCTGCCTTTGACCGTCTTGGCAATGCCGGACGATTGTCAGGTGGTAGTCCTTGAAATGGGTATGAATGAGCCTGGTGAAATTGCCACTCTGGCAGCCGTGGTGCGACCCGATTATGCTGTTTTGACCAATGTCGCTGCAGCCCATCTTCAGGGTCTGGGTTCTTTAGATGCAGTGGCCCGGGCCAAGTGTGAGGTGATCAGAGAGATTAAACCGGGCGGCTCTGTGATCTATAATGCTGATGACCCTTATCTTGCGCAAATGGTTCCGGCTGTCGTAAGCGAGCGTGTGCCAGATGGGATCGCTCTTTTGCCGGTTTCATTGCACGGGGCGTATGGGGAGTCGAGTAATTTAGTTAAAGCTTCGGAGATATGGTTGACTCCAGAGGGATTAAGTTTTGTCTTTGTAAAGGGTGGTGAAAACGTGACTGTCAAATTGCCCTGCTGGGGCCGCCATAATGTTATGAATGCGGTTTTGGCCGCCGCCGCCGGTACTTGTTTGACGGGAGTAACACCTGTTTCTGTCGCCGAGGCATTGCAAAATTTTCAAAATTTGCCCGGCCGACTCGAAAAACATGTTCTTGGAAAAGGGACAGGAGTTTTGGTTCATGATGCCTATAATGCCAACCCCGATTCTATGGAAGCGGCTTTGACAGCGGTGGCCGAACGGCGGGAAAAGCGTTTCCTGGCGCTGATTTTAGGCGATATGAATGAGTTAGGTCAGGAGAGCCTATCTTTACACCAACGTATCGGGCGGCGGGTAGCTGAATTGCGACCCGATCTCCTGATTCTGCTGGGTTGTGCCATCAAAGATCTGGCGGCTGCCGCAAAGGATGCCGGTTTGCCGGCCAAGCGAGTCTTTATTTTTCCGGCAGGAGCTCAAGCTGAGGCCGTTAAATTATTGCAAGAGCGGCTACCGGCCGAACCTTTAGTGCTGGTTAAGGGGTCACGGGCCCTGGCTTTGGAAAAGATTATTGATCCTCTACTGAACTATTTTGAGGCGGCTTGATGCTTTACCATATTCTTTATCCACTGCATAATTTCTGGTCCGGCTTTAATGTTTTTCGCTACATTACCTTCCGAACCATCTATGCCGCTCTGACCGCGTTGTTCCTGGCCTTTTATCTGGGCCCCAAGGTTATTGCCTGGCTTAAAGATCTCCAGATCGGGCAGGTGGTGCGAGAGGATGGTCCGCAAAGTCATCAGGTCAAGACCGGGACGCCAACTATGGGCGGCGTCCTGATCATCTTTTCGGTTGCGGTTGCTACCCTGCTCTGGGCTGACCTGAGGGAAATCTATGTCTGGTTGGTTCTGGCCGTGGTTTTAAGTTTTGGTGCGATCGGTTTTGTCGATGATTATCGGAAACTGGTCAAAGGCAATTCGACCGGTCTCTCCGCCCGTCAGAAACTGGCAGCCCAATTTATTGTTGCTTTGATTTTTGCGATTATAGTCTATCTTTTACCGGGCTACTCAACGACCCTGACGGTGCCTTTTTTAAAGCGTCTTTTACCCGATTTCGGGGTTTTCTATATTCCGTTCATGGCGATAGTTGTAGTTGGGACATCAAATGCAGTTAATCTGACTGATGGTCTTGACGGTCTCGCCACCGGGCCTTCCCTGGTTGCCTTTGCCGTCTATATGATCTTCAGTTATGTCGCCGGTCATCGTTTGCTGGCCGAATATCTGCAGATTCAGTATGTCGTCGGGGTTGGCGAAACGGCCGTTTTCTGTGGTGCGATGATCGGCGCTGCTTTAGGTTTTCTCTGGTTCAATACCTATCCGGCGGCGATCTTTATGGGTGATGTTGGTTCCCTGGCCCTGGGCGCCGGTCTTGGGGCGGTGGCGGCGGTTACCAAACAGGAGATTCTGCTTTTTCTGGTTGGCGGCATTTTTGTTTTAGAGACTTTGTCGGTGATTATCCAGGTGGCCTCTTTTAAGTTGACCGGTAAACGGGTCTTTCGCATGGCCCCTTTGCATCACCATTTTGAACTTAAAGGCTGGGCTGAGCCCAAGGTGATTGTCAGATTTTGGATTATCGCCCTGATTCTGGCTCTTTTTGCCCTGAGTACATTGAAGTTAAGATGACACAGGCACGGATCGATAGCCAAAAGAGAAAGGCTCTGGTCGTCGGTCTTGGAGTCAGCGGAGTTGCTGCAGCCAGGTTTTTACATCTGCAGGGCTGGTTGGTGGCGGTCAGTGATCAACGTTCTGCGATTGAACTGGAAGAGGTTCTTAAAACTCTGGCCGAAATCGGGATTGCCGATTTTGAGACCGGGGGGCATAGTGAAAAGTTCTTTCTAAATCGGGATTTGATTGTCGTCAGTCCCGGGGTGCCTTTGGCGTTGCCGATTTTTGAGGTTGCGCGACGAAGCGGTTGCGAGGTTATCGGTGAAGTTGAGCTTGCGGCACGCCATAGTAGATCCCCACTGGTGGCTTTGACCGGTACTAATGGAAAAACCACAACCGTGACTTTGCTGGGTGAGATTTTTGCGGCGGCCGGGATTAAGACCTTTGTCGGTGGTAATCTTGGCCGGCCGGCAGTTGAAATGGCGAATGAGCAGTTTGCGTCCGCTATTCTCGAACTCAGCAGTTTTCAACTCGAAGGCATCGAGAGTTTTCATCCTCGGATCGCAATTGTTTTAAACCTGACTCCCGACCATCAGGATCGTTATCCGGATACAAAAGCCTATCTTAAGGCCAAAACCGCGATTTGTCGGAATCAGGAGAGACCCGATCTTTTACTGCTTAACCGTGATGATCCGGAACTGGCAGCTTTTGGGGTTCTTATGAAAACCCGCAGGCAGGCGGGAGAAAATGTACCTGAAATACTCTTTTTTAGTGTTGAGCGCGAAGTCGAAATGGGGGCGAGCTGGTTGGCAGATGAAATAACCATCAAGGCAAAATCCCTTGCTGGCAGTAATCTTGAAAGGGAGCTAAAGGCCCCGTTGCCGAAACTGCCGGGTGCCCATAATCGTTCCAATTACTTGGTGGCTCTGTTGGTGGCTCTGGTTTGGGGGATTAAAAAGGAGATAATCATTTCAACTCTTAATGCCTTTACCGGTATTGCCAATCGACTGGAGTATGTCGGGAGTCGGGCCGGGGTCGATTTTTACAACGATTCCAAGGCCACCAATATTGATGCAGTGATCAAGGCGGTAAACAGTTTCGACAGACCTCTGGTTCTCTTGTTGGGAGGTTATGATAAAGGGGCCGATTTTACGGTGCTCGATGGTCTCCTCAAACAAGGTTTGCGCGAGTTGATTCCCTTTGGCCGGGCCGCTAATGAAGTTGTCCGGCAATTGCCGGCTTACGACAAGGGTTTTAAGGCGCCTGATCTCCAAAGTGCCGTCGACCGGGCCGTGAGCGTGGCCCAATTTGGTGATGTTGTTCTCCTGGCCCCCGGTTGTGCCAGTTTTGACGAATTCAGGAATTATCAGGAACGCGGTGACGCCTTTCGTGCTCTGGTACGTGAGGCGTCACCGTAGATGGTCAACTATGAAACGCGATGAAATTATTCTATTGACAGTGGTTGGTACACTGCTCTGTCTGGGTTTACTGATGGTTTTTAATGCCAGCAGTATCAAAGCCTTGCACGCCAATGGACAAAGTAGTTTCTATCTCGGTCGGCAGATGATCTTCGCAATCTTTGGTGCAGTTGCACTCTTTCTTTGCGCCCGGTTTGATTATCACTGGTGGAGTAAGTTGACATTTCCCCTGGTTTTGCTCAGTCTAGCCATACTGGGGCTGGTTCTGGTGCCGGGAATCGGCCATCAGGTCAAAGGTGCAACACGTTGGATTAAGACTCCTCTTTTCAATCTTCAGGCCTCAGAGTTTTGTAAATTGAGTTTTATTATCTACCTGTGTGCCTATCTGGCAAAAAAAGGCGAGGATATCCGTGATTTTAAGCGGGGTTTGCTGCCGCCACTGGTTATTCTCGGAATTATGGTCGTACTTCTGATGCAGGAGCCCGATTTTGGTTCTTCCGTGGTTATTGCCACCCTGACCGTAGTTCTGGTTTTCGTCTCGGGAGCTCGTTTTAAACACTTACTCCTTCTCGGGTCAGTCGGAGTAGTCGGGATAGTCGCGGCAATTGCCGGTCGAGGCTATCGCATGGAACGTTTGATCTCTTTTCTGAATTGGGATGGAAAAGGGATATCATACCAGCTCAAACAATCATTGATAGCATATGGATCAGGTGGAATAAGTGGGGTTGGCGCCGGTAACAGCGCCCAGAAGCTGTTCTATTTGCCCGAAGCCTATACCGATTTTATCGTTGCTGTGTGGGCCGAGGAGTTTGGTTTCATTGGGGTTACTTTACTGGTTTTTCTGATTCTGGCGCTACTTCTGATCGGTCTTAAAATTTCACGTTCAGCACCTGATCGGTTCGGCACTCTCTTGGCCTTTGGCTTGACGCTGTTGCTGGTTTTGCAGATGACGGTCAACTATTGGGTTACCCTCGGACTTTTACCGACCAAGGGGCTGACCTTTCCATTTTTAAGCTACGGCGGGAGTTCACTCTGTGTCTCTTTGGCCGCTGTTGGGGTATTGTTAAATGTCAGTCGCCAAACTCGCTAAGACAGTTACCCCCGTAAGGACCATTCTTTTTGCCGGCGGCGGTACTGGTGGGCATCTTTTCCCGGGAATTGCTTTGGCCGAAGAATTTCGCCGCCGGCAGCCGGATACCGAGATTGTCTTTGCCGGCACCCGGCGTGGGTTGGAGGCCCGAGTAATTCCAGAGCTGGGTTATCCTTTGGTTTTCCTCGAGGTTCATGGGCTAGTGGGTGTCAGGGGAAGGCGTCGTCTTAAGGCATTGTTCAATTTCCCCAAAGCAGTGATTCAGGCTCTGATTCTCTTGGTCCGTTATCGGCCCTCCCTGGTTGTCGGGCTTGGTGGTTATGCCAGTGCTCCGGTAATGCTGGCCGCCATAGTCGCCGGGCTGCCATGGGTTTTGCAGGAGCAGAATGCCTTCCCCGGTCTGGTTAACCGGATTCTGGCGCCTTGGGCTGATGCGGTCTTTATCGCTTTTGCCAAAGCGAAAGAACATCTGCGCAGCCGTAAGGTATACGATTTCGGCAATCCTTTGCGGCTTCAACTGCAAAGGCCTGGGAGCTCTGAGGTTTCGTCAGAGGAGATGGCCGCGGAAAAAAGATTTAATATCATGGTCGTCGGTGGCAGTCAGGGTGCCGGGATACTTAATCGGGTGGTTCCTTTAGCGCTATCAAGGTTGGCGGAGCGTTACTCTGGATTAAAGGTTGTTCATCAGAGTGGCGTTCATGATTTTTCCGAGGTTGTAAAAGCTTATGACAGTTTGAGTGGGCGGGCTGAGGTGGCTGAATTTATTAGTGATATAGAATCTTACTACAGAGATGCCGATCTGATTATCTGCCGGGCTGGGGCCTTGACTCTGGCCGAATTGGGAGCCCTTGGAAAACCGGCAATTCTGGTACCTTTTCCCTATGCTGCTCATGATCACCAGACTTTCAATGCCAAAGCATTTGCAGATTCAGGGGCAGCTTGGTTGAGGCCTGAAAGTGAATTTGAGAGTCAGTCGCTGGCAGAGGATATTGAACGTCTTATCAATGATCCGCAAATCTTGGCCAAGATGGCCGAGGCGGCACTTAAACAGGCGCGGCCCGAAGCTCGGGAGAAGATTGTCGATCGTTGCTTACAGTTGATGTCACAATAAAATTAATCAGGATAATAAAATTTTTTAACAGGGAAGTGATTTGGTGAAAGGTATGCACCATAAGGTTGAGCGGGTTCATTTTGTCGGCATTGGCGGCAGCGGCATGTGCGGTATCGCTGAGGTGTTGCTTAATCTGGGTTATCAGGTGCATGGTTCAGATTTGGCGAAGAGTCCGGTAACCGAACGGCTGGAAGGTATGGGTGCTCGTATATTCTATGGCCATGATCGGAAAAATGTTGGCGATGTTCAAGTGCTGGTTCGTTCGACAGCAGTGAAAGAAGATAATCCTGAAATCGTTGAGGCCCATGCCCGGGCTATCCCGGTTATCCCCCGGGCCGAGATGCTGGCCGAACTGATGCGTCTGAAATATGGTATCGCAGTTGGTGGTACCCACGGCAAAACCACTACGACGTCGATGATTGCAACTATGCTCAGTGGTACAGATCTTGACCCGACCGTGGTTATCGGAGGCCGACTCAACAGTATTAACAGTAATGCCTGTCTCGGAGAGGGAGAGATTCTGGTCGCGGAAGCCGACGAAAGTGATGGCTCATTTCTCGCGTTATCGCCGATTATTGCGATAATAACCAATATCGATCGTGAACATCTCGACTATTATCAGGGTGGCTTAAGTGAAATAGAGGATAACTTTGTCGCCTTTGCCAACAAAGTTCCATTTTACGGGTTGGTTGTCCTTTGTCTTGATGATGCCCGGGTTCAGGAGATAATTCCTCGCATCGGGCGTCGGGTTTCGACCTACGGTTTTAACCCTCAGGCTGATGTAAGGGCTATTGAGGTAAAGATCAAAGGTATGCAGAGTTGTTTTAAGGTACTGGTTAAGGGACGGGAGTTGGGAGAATTTGTTATCGACATGCCGGGCCGCCATTATGTTCTCAACTGCCTGGCAGCGATTGCAACCGGTTTTGAACTGGGCCTCGAATTTTCCGACATTCGGGAACACCTCTCAGGTTTTGCCGGAGTTCAGCGACGTTTGCAGATTCTTGGGGAGTTTAAGGGAGCCCTTCTGGTTGATGATTATGGTCACCATCCAACCGAGATTCAGGTGACCCTTGAAGCTCTTCGCCAAGCTTGGCCTGAGAGACGTCTGGTGGCTCTTTTTCAACCCCATAGATATACGCGTACGCAGCATCTTTTTAATGATTTCCTGGTCGCTTTTAACGAGGCCGATATTCTCGTGGTAACAGCAATTTATGCCGCCGGAGAGACCCCCATTGATGGCATCAGCGGCGAATTATTAGCTGAAGCAATTCGTCAGCATGGCCATAAGCAGGTCTATTATTGTGCTGACCGCAAAGCTTTAAAAGCACTTGTTTTAGATCAAGTGCAACCAGCCGATCTTATCTTGACATTGGGTGCCGGAGATATCTGTCGTCTGGGGCAAGAGCTGGCTGAAGTGTAAACGTAGCCTGCTTTAGGGTTTAAAGAGGTTTGTTTTGAGATGCCGAGATTAATTGTTATGAGATTGAGCTTAACTTTCCTGCTCTTAACATTTTTTCTAATTTCCTGCACGACTCCCGGCGGTCGTCAGGCCGGCGTTGTCTATGATGATACGGTGATTGCGACAAAGGTCAAAGGGCGTTTGACCGAGATGATGGGCGCTAAAGTTATCGGTGTCGATGTAGATGTCTATCAGGGAGAGGTTACCCTGCAGGGGCGGGTTCGCAGTCCCAATATGGAGAGTCGGGTAGTAGCTGTAGTCGCTAGAACTCCCGGAGTTAGGAAAGTTATTAATCTCTTAAAAATTATACCATAGGCTGCTCTTGATTAGCGAAGAACAGAAAGATGAGTTGCGTCGGCATTTGGCAGGGTTCCTGATTGAGGAAGAGCCTCTGGCGTTGAAAACTGCTTTCAAGATTGGTGGCGCCGCAGCTTTTTATCTGCAACCTGAAACTTTAGAGGATCTCGAACTGACCCTGCGAACTTTAGCAGAGTTGGAGCTGCAATTTGTGATTCTTGGCGGTGGTTGTAATATTCTGGTTGCCGACGCAGGGATTCGAGACCAGGTGGTGATCGACCTTGGCAAAGGTTTCAGGCATCTTGAGGTTGTTGGCTCTGACTTCTGGTCGGCAATGCTCAGGGTCGAATGCGGAGTTCATATCTCCCAGTTGATTAAACTGAGTGAAGTTGAAGGGTATGGTGGGCTCGAAAAGCTGGCTGGCATTCCGGGAACTGTCGGCGGGGCTCTGGCTATGAACGCCGGGGCTTATGATGCTACGATCTATGACTGTCTCGGAGCCCTTCAGATTATGGAAAAAGATGGGCTTGTTTGGCGGAGCGCGTCGCACTTTAAGCCGAGTTATCGCGATGGTGGTTTGGCGCCGGGGCAGGTACTGATCGCAGCCTATTTTCTGCTTGAACGCAGAGCTCATGTTGAGATTACAACGGAAATTGCCAGGATTAAGGATTTGCGACGGCAGCGCCTGCCGCGCGGAGCTCATGCCGGTTCGGTATTTAAAAATCCGGCTGGAGATTTTGCCGGTCGTCTTCTAGAAGAGTCCGGTTGCAAGGGGATGCGTTGCGGGGGCGCATATGTTTCTGAAGAGCATGCCAACGTTATCGTCGCGGACAAGGGTTCACGAGCTGATGAGGTTATGGCCCTGATGGAGAGTATGCAGGCCCGGGTATGCGATCGTCATGGGGTCAATCTCGAACCGGAGATCAAGATATACTCTTGACCAAGAGAGGTAGTGATGAAATTTGCGCGGAATACAAGGATTGGGGTACTCTATGGCGGACTCTCTGCCGAGCGCGAGGTTTCACTTAAAAGTGGTAAGGCGGTAGGTTTGGCCCTGCAGGAGCTGGGCTACCTGGTGACCCTGATTGATGTTGACCGCCAGGTTGTTGAACGACTTAAAGAGTCTCGGGTTGAAGCGGTTTTTATCGCACTGCATGGGGCTTATGGAGAGGATGGCTCGATTCAGGGGGTTTTGGAATATCTTAAGATTCCCTATACCGGTCCCGGGGTAATGGGTAGCAGTATCGCCATGAATAAGGTTATGAGCAAAAGGGTTCTGCTCTCACACAATATTCCGACCCCCGATTATACTGTGCCAGATGTGGATGAAGCTGAGATCGCGGTGCCGCCGGGCGGTTATCCTCTGGTAGTAAAGCCGGTGGGCGAGGGTTCAAGTCTTGGCTTAAGTATTGTTGCTGATGCTGAACAGTTGCCTGAAGCCTTGGTTAAGGCTCGTGAATATAGTCGACAGGTGATGATTGAGAGCTATATTCCTGGGCTTGAATTGACTGCAGCGATTTTAGGTGGCGAAGCTCTGCCGTTGATTGAAATTAGAGCCCGGGGCGGAGTATACGATTATCAGGCTAAATATACCAAAGGCTACACTGAGTATCTGGTACCGGCCCCGGTAGCTCCGGATATCACCCGAAGGGTAAAGGATCTGGCTAAATCAAGCGCCCGGGCTTTGGGGTGTACGCGGGGAGCGGTGCGGGTCGATTTTCGTCTTGATATGAAGAACCGGCCCTATGTGATTGAAGTCAATACGGTGCCGGGGATGACGGAAACCAGCCTCCTGCCGCAGGCTGCAGAGGCTGCGGGGATTGACTTTATAACGTTAATAGATCGCATTCTTCAAGGTGCCGGTCTTGATCTTGCCCCGTTCTGATAAGAGTAAGCGGCGTGTACGGATTAGCAATAGTCGTAAAGATGTCCGGCGTGCCCGTCGTCCGAATTCCAAGAGTGTTAACCGTAAACTCTTGTTGTTTTTGGCGTTTGCTTGTCTTTGCGGGCTTGGTAGTGGAGCTTTGTGGCTCTGGTGGCCGACACTCGTAACCAGTGTCGATGGATGGTTCAAAGGGCGGGACGGATTTCTGGTCAAAGAGGTTATCGTACAGGGTAACTTTCGCAGCTCCCGTCAGGATATAATTAAGGCCCTGGGCCTGGCCCCACGGCAATTGATCTTTACCTTTGATCTCAAGCAAGTCCAGAATCGGGTGAATGCCCTGCCTTTTGTCAGGGAGACCCAGATTCATCGGCGCTGGCCTGACCGTCTTGAAATTATGGTAACAGAACGCCGCCCCAAAGCTCTTTTCTATCTTGACGAACTTTACCTGGTCGATCGGGATGGGGGGTTGATTGCTCCGGCACCCAAAAATGAGATGCTCGATTTTCCACTCATCAGCGGAGCTTCGGTGACCCAGTGGCAAAATCAACCGGAGGTCTGGATTAGGTTGTTGAAAAAAGCTCTTACTCTACTCTCTATATGGGAGAAAAGGGGCCGGGATTGGCCCGAAAAAGTTGCCCAGGTTGGGCTTGATGAGGTTTGCGGGGTAACTGTTTTTACCACCGATAAGGCCTGGGAGTTGCAATTGGGATTAGAGGGTTTTGACGAGCGTCTTAAGCGTTGGCGGCAGGTCTTAGAGGTGCTCGGGGAGAGAGCGATGGCAGTAAGTTATTTTGATTGTGCCGGGACCGATACGGTAGTGGCCGGCCTTAGGCCGCATCCCAAGGGTACTTTTTCTGAGAAGCTCAGAGCGCAAACAGATGGCGTCGATTAGAAGGCGGAGAAACATGGCCAAAAATGAACAGATGGTTGTCGGTATTGATCTGGGAACGACGAAAACCTGTGTCTTAGTGGGTTTGATGGGTGAGGACGGGCTTGAAGTTGCAGGTTTTGGCACTGCCCCTTCGAGCGGCTTGCGTAAAGGGGTGGTTATCAACCTTGACAGTACGGTGGAGTCGATCCGTCAGGCTGTCGAAGAGGCGGAAAAGATGTGCGGCCAGAGAATCAAGGTCGTTCAGACAGGCATAGCCGGTAGTCATCTTCAAGGTCTTAACAGCCACGGGATTATCGGAGTTAAGGACCGTGAAGTAAGCGTTCGCGATGTCGAACAGGTGTTGGATGCGGCTCGGGCCGTGGCAATTCCGCTTGATCGTGAGGTTATCGATACCATTCCTCAGCAGTTCTTTCTCGATGATCAGGAGGGTGTGGTTGATCCGGTTGGTATGTCCGGGGTGCGTCTTGAGGTTGATGTTCATATTGTCACAGCGGCAGCGGCCTCTTTGCAGAATATCTATCGCTGCTGTAACCGGGCCGGACTTGACGTTAGAGGGGTGGTTTTACAGCAACTAGCTTCAAGCCGGGCGGTTTTGACTGCTGAAGAGCGTGAATTAGGGGTTGTTCTGGTCGATGTCGGTGGAGGAACCACTGATATTGCAATCTTTATTAATGGTACTATCTGCTACACGGCTTCTCTCCCTCTTGGAGGGAATCAGGTGACCAGTGATATCGCAATCGGCTTGCGAACGCCGATGGAGGCAGCCGAAAAGATTAAACGTAATTATGGCTGTACGACGACACGAGTTATTGATCAGGATGAAGCGATAGAGGTGCCGAGTGTTGGCGGACGGCCACCCAGGAAGTTGTCGCGCCAGATCTTGGGTGAAATTATCGAACCGCGCTTGGAAGAGATTTTTGAGCTGGCAAATCGTGAGCTGCATAAATCGGGCGTTTATGACCAGGTTGTTTCCGGGGTGGTTGTCACCGGAGGTACCGCATTGTTGTCGGGAACCGCAGAACTGGCGGAAAAAGTTTTTGAACTGCAGGCTCGTGTCGGTTTTCCCGAAGGCAAAGGGAGTGGTTTTGAAGCTGTTAAAAACCCGATGTACGCGACCGCTGTTGGCCTGCTCCAATACGCCGCCGAGAAACATCCAGCAGGGCGTAGCAACAGTAATCTCAGTCGTTTGGAGATGGGCAGTTTTTTTAATAAAGTTATGACCTGGTTGAAGGACTTTTTCTAGGCGAACTACAAATATGTATTAAGTTTTCAGGTATTTATTTAGGGCGTGATGGCATCTTTAGGGGCAAGAAGGGGGAGAGAACGATGACATTTGAATTTGAAGAGAGTGGAAGTCTGGCGGCTGATATCAAGGTGATCGGAGTTGGCGGCGGTGGTGGCAATGCGGTTGACAATATGATTATGTCGGGCTTGGAAGGGGTTGGTTTTATCGTTGCGAATACTGATGCACAAGATCTTAATGCATCGCAGGCACCGTTCCGGATACAGCTTGGCAGTCGTATGACCAAAGGTTTAGGAGCTGGTGCCAATCCTGATACCGGACGCAGTGCGGCTTTAGAGGATGCGGAACAAGTTTCTGAACTCATTGCCGGAGCCGATATGGTTTTTGTGACAGCCGGTATGGGTGGGGGCACGGGAACCGGAGGGGCGCCGGTGGTTGCCCAGTTGGCTCGAGAGGCCGGAGCGTTGGTGATTGGCGTGGCGACCAAGCCTTTTAGTTTTGAAGGTAAAAAGAAGATGCGGGTTGCCGAAGAGGGGCTGGAAAAATTGCGGGAAAATGTTGATGCACTGATAACAATTCCCAATCAACGTCTGCTCAATACGGTCTGCAAAGAGACGACGGCCGTTGATGCCTTTAAGAAGGCTGATGATGTGCTGCTTCAGGCGGTGCGCAGTATCTCGGACCTGATTAATGTGCATGGTCAGATAAACCTCGATTTTCAGGATGTCAAAACGGTTATGGGTAACACCGGTATGGCTCTTATGGGAACCGGCATGGCGAGCGGTGAAAATCGTGCCTTGGAGGCGGCCCAGAAGGCGATCGCATCACCGTTATTGGAAGATTTGAGTATTCAGGGAGCCCGCGGGGTAATCATTAATATTGCAGCAGCAACCGAGGTGACTCTGCATGAGATCAGTGAAGCCGCCACCCTGATTCAAGAGGAGTCGGATGAAGATGCCGAGGTTATCTGGGGGGTCGTACTCGATGATTCATTGGGTGAAAATCTTCGAGTTACGGTGATTGCAACAGGTTTTGACTCGGGACAGCGAACCGTTTCGTCAGTAGCCAAGGGGCCGGGTCTCGGGTTGGCCGGCAAATATCCGATCGGTACCCGGCGTGATAACCTTGATCGTCCCGCATTTCAGGCGCGTCAGGAAGAGACTGCATCTTTTGAGAATAAATATGAAGCGGTCGATTGTGACCGGACGGCAAACCATATGACACCTGTTGATGACATTCAGGATCTTCCGCAGATGATGAAGAAGGTCGTGGGCTCCTCTGAAGGTGAGTTTGCGGGCGGGGTGGATGATTATGATATTCCGGCATTTATCCGCCGTCAGTTAGACTGAAATAAAAACTAAAATGTGAAAATGATATTGGAAACCACACATCAGAGTAAAAAGCTGACCCGATCGATGAATGCATATTTACTGAAACCGGCGGTATCGTCGTGAATATTACTCCCCTTGAGAGTAAAGTCAATGGCGTCATTTGTCAACTTGAGGCGACGAATACCGGGGTTGGTATAGCAGGACACTACAATGACGCTGACACCAGTGTGCATAGCTGGAGGATGGCAGCCTATGTCGGAGCTATCGCCCGCGGTATTGGGTGGAAGGTGGAAAAGGTGGAAATGCTGGAACTGGCAGCCCCTATGCACGATGCCGGAAAAATTGGAATTCCGGACTCAGTGTTGAAAAAACCAGCCAGTCTGGACCCTGAAGAGTGGAAGATTATGAAGACCCATCCGGTCTTGGGGCATCGTATTCTATCCAAGAGTGATGCCCCGCTTTTTAAGATGGCGGCGGATATTGCCCTCTACCATCACGAAAAATGGGATGGTTCCGGCTACCCGGAAGGGTTGGCCGGGACAGAGATTCCACAAAGCGCCAGGATTGTTGCTATTGTCGATGTTTTTGACGCTTTAACTATGAGACGCCCCTACAAAGAACCCTGGTCAGAGAAGTCCGCGTTTTCCGAAATCAGAAAATGTGTAGGCAGCCATTTTGATCCGGAACTGATGGCCTGTTTTTTTGATGTTCAGGAAGAGATACAGGATTTGAAAGCAAAGTGGGATGAGAAAGAAAGATTTGAAGATAAGGAAAAGGTGAACCGGGTCATGATCTGATTGAAAGATTACTAATAGCTTGATAGAAGCCTTTCAAAAAAGGCTAATGCTAGAGTGTGTGGATGACATTGGTAACCACGCCCCAGATTTCGAAACTCATCTCCCCGGTTATCTCGGTGGGGTTGTAATCATGGTTTTCCGGAAGCAGTAAAATCTTTCCTTCGCTTATCCTGATTCTTTTCACAGTCAATTCACCATCGATTACGGCAATGACCACCTTTTTATCAGTTGCTTCCAACGCCCGGTCGACAATCAAAATGTCGCCGGAGTGAATGCCGGCTTCAATCATTGAATCACCCTTGACCTTAACAAAGAAGGTTGCCGCCGGGTGTTTGATGAGGTGTTTGTTCAAATCGAGCCGGTTTTCAACGTAGTCATCAGCCGGTGATGGGAAACCAGCTGAAACCGGGACCAGAAAAAGGTGACGTTTGTACTCGGTCGACTGGTCCGGTTGGTATATTGTTTCGATTGTCGTCTTCATGATACCCAGAAGTTTTGAGAAGGTTTTCCTGCCTTAAGTTTACGGGATGCTTTTTCCCGAATAATTATCACCATAACACAAAAAAACTGCTGGTTTCAAAAAAATATCATAAGGCCTGCGCTGACTCAGTAAGTGCAGGCCTTTTTTTATGTGCTCGGCGCCATAACCCATAGGGATTTCCAATGCGATATGCTGTTAAATCCATAATAACGATTGGATTTTTTAATAAAAATCTAATAATTACCAATCTCTTAATTCTTTTCAGACGACTGAAAATCAATCTGAAATCCTAACGCATTACCGTGGAGAAAAAGAGATGAAGGGCAAAGCTATTGTTTTTATTGCTGCTTTGTTGTTTATGGCATCGGGCAATCTGGTTTTTGCCGGGGCCTGGACCTCCAAACAGGGCGGCATGTACAATAAACTGGCATTTAACTACTTCGAAAGCAAACATTACTACGATGATGACGGTGATCGCCATCGCCTTGCTTACGACGGCCAATATAGCGATACCAACCTTAATTGGTATCTCGAATATGGTCTCAGCGATCAGCTCACGCTGATCGGATCATTTTACTATAAGTGGCTGGAGCAGGAGAATGACTATTTCATTGCCAAGAGCGAAGGGGTCGGCGATTTCGAGGTCGGCCTTAAGTGGAGGATTCTCGATGAACCGGTGGTTCTGGCGATTCAGGGTCTGACAAAAATTTCAGGCCCTTATGACGATAACGAGGTTCCGGGGCTCGGCAACGATCAGACCGATTTTGAACTGCGTCTGTTGCTTGGGAAATCTCTCTATCCGTTGCCCCTCTACATGGGGCTTGAAGCGGCCTATCGCTGGCGGACTAAAGCTCCTTCAGACGAGTGGCGCCTGCTCGCCGAACTGGGAGGTAATGCCGGAAAATATTTTTATGGCCGCATAAAACTTGATTGTCTGTTCAGCGCCAACAATGCTGACAGCGGTGCCGGCTTCACCAATATCACATTGACTCCTGAGTATGACTTAATCACATTAGACACCACTGTCGGTGTCAATATCAATAAACATTTAAGTCTGGAGCTCTCATATACCCCGACCATCCATGGTGAAAATACGGCGGCCGGCTACACTGTCAGTTCAGCCTTGATCTACTCATTTTAGTCGCTACAGGAGTAACAAAAATGTCGCGCACATTATCTCTTATCATTTTCTTGGTTCTGGTTTTGGCCGTCGCTAAGGCTCAGGCTTTCGACTTAAGCTCTTCAAGTATCAAGATCAAAAACCCACCACCGATCCACTTAAGCCATCAGGCTTTTGATCTGCTCGATATTGCTCGTCTGCCTCTTGCTCCTGGGGTCCAGCAGATTGGGGTTATTGACGATCTTGTTAAACGTCTCGGTGATTACCTGGCCGGTGCCGGTCATGAAGTTTTAGGAACCTCCGGTATCGCTGCTAAACCTTTGGCCGCTGACGGCTCGATTAAGTACGCCTACGGCAACTGGATGGTCAAAACGGCTGAATCAACCGGGATCCGACTGCTCGAAGTCAGAATCAGTGAACTTGAGGAGATTATTCTTGAAAAAGCCCCGTTGGCGGCGGCAGGGCTCCCTTTTCGTTTTATCATCATGCCGGATACTTTTTACGGTCAGACCTTTATCCACATCTGCCTGGTCGACCCCCTCCTCTTTACTTCGCAATTTGTCAACTGTGATTCAAGCTTGCAAGAAACTTTGATTAGATCCCGTCAACTTCTCTGCGGCTATGTCCGCAAGGCTTTCCCCGAAGCTTTTTACGATCCTCAACTTCCGCTCTACGATCCACCTGTCGTCGGTTTGCCGGTTCTGAACCGGGTCGCTCAGGTTGATGTTGGTGACAATCAATATTTCACTACCTTGGAAGATGTCGTCAGCGCCGTCCAGAAAGGTGGTGTCACCCTTTTTTCCGAGACTCCGGATGAACATCCCTATACGGTCAATGGCACTTTTGCTGATTACACATATCTTGACGATGAAAAGAGTTCTTTTTCAGGTGTCCTCTCTTTCCCTCTCTTTTCAATGATCAAGGATGGCTGGAAAAAAATAGATGGCGTTAAAACTTTTTTCCCAGAATGGAAACTGCAAAACCACTCACCGGCTATCGAGGCGTTGATTCAACAAAGTTTCATTCATGTTTACGGCTCCAGCTCCGTTGATCCACAGCAGCGTTTGAAATTTACTACCGCCGCCGGACCGATCTACTCTCTTCAGGTTTTTGATGCCTACACCAATCCTTTGCTGCTTCATTCCGGACTCTGGCACTATCAGGCTTTACCAACCACCATCCTCTTTCATGAAGCTACTCCCGGGCTTGTCGATATCTGGATTCAGGATCCGGCTGCCACCACCATCCGTTACTATGCCGATGTCAGTGATGTGTTGCTGGCTTCTTTCAAGGAAGCCTGGGACGCCAACCCCAGCAACAAAACCGATTGGCCTGCATGGGGTAAAGTTGCAATGGCAGAGCATAGTCGCGATAACCTGATCCGGGTAATTAAAAATTCCGTGGCCCCCCGTGTTGATCAAGGAGTGTTGCTGAGCCCGGAAAGCTTGGTCCGAAAACTTGATGACCCTGATGTTAGAGTAATTGACGCCCGTAGTGTTGGCTACGAATCCGGCCATATTCTAAAAGCGATCTCCCTGCCTCATACAGAAATCTCCGATGCCGGTATGAATCTGAAGACTGTCGCTGAACTTGAAGAGCTTTTGACCAGTAAAGGGATTCATCAAGCCCAGACCATCGTGATCTACGATGGCGGCAGCAAAGATCTTGGTGCTGCCGCCCGTCTCTTCTGGATGTTTGAGTATCTTGGCTGCGAGAATGTTCATCTTCTGGATGGCGGCTGGCAAGGCTGGTTGGATAATGAACTTCCTTCTGAAATCGTAACCCCGGAACCGTCTTTAAACACTTCACCGTTCCAGGCTAACCTACGCCCCGAAGTTGTGACAACCGGTATGGGTTTGAGCCGACAACGGGAAGATAACTATATTGCCATTGTTGACTGTCGCAGCGACGAAGAGTACAATGGCTGGGTTCTGAACGGAGAGGCGTTGGGCGGCCATATCGCCAGCGCTCTCCATCTGCCCTATAGCTGGCTCTTTCGCGATGAGCACCATCTTCAGGATTACGGGACCCTGAAAGACCTTTTCTCGAGTAAAGGGTTGGTCTCAGATAGTCCCATAACTGTCTACTCCAGTGCCGGGATTCAGAGTTCTATGACCTATTTTGCTTTGCGTCTGCTTGGTTACCAGAATATTGCCAACTACGATGGCTCTTACCTGGAGTGGAGCGGTTTCAGTTATTTCGATCCCGTAAACTTTCCGATCGAAAAATTACAGAATTATAACCGTCTGGTCAATCCTCAATGGGTACAAGATGAGTTATTGATAAATAATAATAACGGACACCCCTTTCTCATCGTTGATACAGGCTGGGGGCCGGCTGGTGACGCCTATCTTGAAGCCCATATTCCCGGTGCCATCCATGTTAACACTGATGAGATTGAGTATGATGATTTTTATGCGCGCAACGATCCGCCGGCCGATATCTGGTTCGGACGCAGTACGACCGCTGAAGAGGATTTCGCCAAAGGTTTAACCGGCGATGACACTTTGCCGAAAAACTACTGGAATATCTATCCCTATCACTATCTCCTGCCGGCAATTGCTAATATGGGGATTACGACCGAGACCACAGTTGTTGTTTACGGTGCTGATGTTACCGCCGCCGCCCGCGTGATCTGGACCCTGATGTACGCCGGAGTCGAAGATGTGCGCTTGCTCAACGGAGGTCTCAAAGCTTGGCAGCAAGCTGGGTATGATACTGAAAGCGGTCTGATTCCGCATTCACCGGTGGCCTGGTTTGGCAGTGATGAGCCGTTGCACCCGGAATATCTGGTCGATACCGAATATATTGGCGAGGTTGTCGCCGGGGTACATTCTGACGCCGTTATCGCTGATATTCGTACTTGGGATGAGTATATAGGGGCAACCGCCCCTTACTCATATATTCCCACCGACGGCCGTATCGAAGGCGCTCTCTGGGGTCATTCCGGTGAGGGCCCCTGGAGCATGGAGGAGTATGTTGACTTTGACGGTACTCTGCGCAGCTATACTGAAGTCGAGGAGATGTGGCACCAAGAGGGTATTACCGCCGATAAAAACGTCAGCCACTATTGCGGCACCGGTTGGCGCGCTGCCTTAACCTTTCTCTACGGTTATATGATGGGTTGGGATCGGGTCAATCTCTACGACGGCGGCTGGTACGAATGGAGTTTGGGCGATAACGCGGCAGATAATCCGATTATCGACGACAGTCCGGGACTGCCGATCTACGATTGATGGCTTCATTAAAAAAGCCCTTTGCGGCCTATGAGTCTACTTTCGGCATTGTTCTTTATGCTCTCTCTATAGTCTTCTTAAGCCGCTTTACCAGGTTCTCTTATCTCCCTTTTATCACAGTCTACCTGGGAGCTTTGGGAGCCTATTTTATAATTCTTAAAAAACTTCCAACACTCTCCCGCAAAAAACTGCTCGTTCTTCTTTTTTTTGGTCTCGTCTCAAGGTTGTTATCTATCTTCCAGGAGCCGCTACTCTCAGGTGATCTCTACCGTTGTCTCTGGGAGGGAATTGTCACTCTGCACGGCAAAAATCCCTACCTGATCTCTCCGGCTGACCCTGAGCTGGAAAACTTACGCCCGGTCTGGCACCATCTTATAAACCATGCCGAATATCCGGCCCTCTATCCGCCTTTAACAACTCTTTTCAATACCCTGGTCGCCTTTATCAAGCCAACCCCGCACTTTTATAAAGGTTGTCTCACCCTGGTTGATCTCTCTTTGACCTTGGTCATCGGCCTGCGTCTTACGTCTCTCAAAAAACCGCGTCGCTTCCTGTTCCTCTACTTTCTCCACCCTTTACCAATCATCGAAATCAGCGGCAATGGTCACCATGAAGCTCTGGTTCTGCTGGCTATTATGACCGCTTTTTACCTTCTTGACCAAGACAAGCTGAGTGCCGCAGCCGCCTGGTTTTCCGCTGCAGTGCTGAGCAAATACTTTTTTCTGATCTTGATCTCCGAATTTCGCAATTGGCGGACTTTGTTGATTCTGCTGGTTTTTAGTCTATCTCTTTTTGCGCCTTTCTATTCTACACAAGGAAATATATTTTTTTCGCTTGGGGCTTACCTTGAACACTGGGAATTTAATGCATCACTTTATCGTCTGGGTACTCTGCTGATTACCGACCACGGTTACCTGCGCCTCCTTTTAGTTTCAGGCTATCTGTTTTTCTGGTTCTATATAAACCTCAGAGTTGAGTTGCCGGATCATCAGCGTTCGGTGATTCTTTTAACCGGTTTGCTCCTGATTTCGCCCACAGTTCATCCCTGGTACGGACTCTGGTTGTTGCCATTTCTGGTTTTTTACCAATATCGCGCGGGCCTGCTTTTTATCTCTTTATTGCCGCTTTCTTACATTGTTTTGGAAGGTTTTCAGGCAAGTGGCATATGGCGGGAAAATTACTGGATCACAACCTTGATTTACAGTCCTCTGGCTTTCGATCTGGGGCGCAAAATTCAAAAGCGTTGTTACGCTAGATAATTTTACACTTCGGGGTGTAGCGAAAAAATCTGATCAGAGCGCAAGCTAAAGATCTGTCCCAGCTCCGCCGGGTTAGAGTGTAACAATCAACTCTACCAAAATAATTACAATTTCACTGCCAAACAGCAAAAACTGCCCTTTTGTTACATTGTCGCTGAGAAGGTCAGGCTGGAAGAAATTGGTTGTAAAGAGACATTTCCAATGGCAATGTTAAATTGCTACTTTTCTCCAGAGATTTGAAAGCAAGCGGGGAAAAGATCTGAAAACCACCAAATTCGTACAGGCAATACTGATCCTGAGGTGATTGGCTAGTCACAAGTTTCCATTCAGCTTGCACCATCCTGATTATGTTCTTGTATCAATTTCTTGAGACTTTCTTTCAGAGTATCGATTTCTTTACGCTGTTCTTCAAGCCTTCTCTGTTGTTCTTTCATCCCCTCCAGAAGAACCGGGATAAGCTGGATGTATTCAACCGATTTATAACCCTTGGCATCCGTGTTAACCAACTCTGGCAGAACTTTTTCCACCTCCTGGGCGATAAATCCCAACTGGCGACCTTGAGCAAACCAACGATCAGGGAACTTATCCTTACGCCATTGAAAACTGACGCCCTCAAGTGCTTGAATTTTCTCTAGAGCATTTTCAATGGGATCTATCTCTTTTTTTAAACGGCGATCAGAAGGGCTGCTGATACTTGAAATTTCAAGCGTTCCATTAACCCGAAGTAAATCGTGGTCAAACTCTCCGTAGACAAGTGGCGTTAAAGTATTACTGTTATCAATATATAGCTTGTTTGAGCCTGTTTCATTCCCCCCAGCTAGATACCCAACAAAAACATTGCCAGCACCACTTGTATTGTTGTTCCCGGCAAACGCCCCTAAAAATGTGTTAAGTGATCCTGATGTGTTCTTGAGTCCGGCTTCGTGACCTAAGAAACAATTGTACATTGCGCCCGAAACTACTTTTCCAGCTCGGGAGCCAAGCAGTGTGTTGCCAAAATATGGATGGTCCATCCCGGCTTCAAAACCCATGCAAACATTGTAAGATCCATCAGCAGAATCTCGGCCGGCATCGACACCGACATAGGTATTCCACTTTCCAGTAGTATTGTCATTGCCGGCCACCGCTCCGACGAAGGTATTACGATGTCCAGTAGTATTTTTTTCCCCGGCTTGTGCTCCAAGAAAAGTATTATAATCCCCGGTTATGTTATTTTGTCCTGATCCATCACCAATAAAAGTATTCAATTGTCCCGAAGTCGTTTTGTTCCCAGCACCATAACCAAAGAACGAATTGTAGAGTCCACCAGAATTAACATCCAAAGAATCACCAGCATAAATGCCAAAAAAGGTATTATTAAAAGTCTCCCCTTCTATTGTTCCCCGGAGCAAGGGCGTGGTCTCACTCTCCGTAGTCAAAACACCACTAACGTCAGTTTGTTGATTTTCAAAAAGATCATGCATTAAAGTAGTAAAAGTTAGTAGCCCAGAATCAGAAGTCATTTCACCGGCATTGAAAGCCTTAATTTCGTCTGATAAAGCCTTGTCAAAAAGACCGATTGTCTGAGCTGGATCTATCTTGAAAAAAGCTCCTTGCGACCAAGGCCCGACACCCAGTTCATCATAGGCCTGCACGTACCAGACGTATGTATTACCGGACTTCAGGCCGGTATCAACTGAACCGGGTATCCAAGTCGTGGCGGGTGCAGGAATAAGCGCCTGTAAAACCGGTTCAGACTGAACCTGCATCTCATCGTAACTGATGAAATTCTCATCTTCCACCTGAAAAATCCTGATTTTATATCCCTGAGTATCACTATCTGCCGACCAGCTGAAAGTAGGTCGGCAACTTTCGCAGACAGCCACACCTTCGGACAAAACCGGTGAGACAGGTATTACTTCTGCAGAACTTGCTGAAATGGTTCCTGAAAAGCAAAATATCAACAATAAACAAAACATTTTGAAACTGTAGATTCGATATCTCATACATAACCCCCTTTTTATTGTGTTTACTTCCCAGATTCACCCTGTATCTACTAACATAATATCGCAAATATTCAGGCAGTCAACAAGCTTTACTTACCGTTCACAAAAAAAGACAACCAAGCTGCTCTTTAAAATAAGCAACTCGGCTGTCTTTGATGCTTTTAGAAACAAGACCCGTGGTTTTCCGACCCTGCCTTTCGACAAGTGTGGCTTTTTCAGTTATTCATTTGATTCTACATACAATCATTAGGCATAAAGCAGTATAAAAAGCAATGCCTATTTTCTGATTTTAACTCAAAACACAACCTACCAAACAAGTGAGGTATGCGTCAAATATACCCAATGGCAATCTCTACTTTTCAGCCAGCCCGCAAAATAGAGATTGATCGTAAATCTTTTTTAATCACAAGCCTTATTTAAAAGCAATAACTATTTTGGGACTTATGCTTAAAAAATAATTCAGCAAATAGGTGCGGTACCTCTTATAAGGTATCCACTGGCAATCTCTACTTTTCTGCCAGCCTGTAATGTAGAGATTCATCGTAACCATTTCTTATCACATATCACAGATCGATGCAATGATTATTTTGCGATTTATACTTGATAAATAATTTGGTAAACAGGTGCGGTATTCCTCGAATATATCCACTGGCAATCACAACATTCTTGCCAAACAACAAGCTTAACATTCATCGTAATAGGATGTTTGCAATGTCTTATTTTGAATCACTTAATGCAAGCGACTATGCCACTTTTGGGGATCTTTTGCAGTATGAAAAACACTATAAATTGTTACTTTTTCATCTAGATGTTCGTAGAATATAGCATAAGGAAATCGCCTCAACAATGCTCGGCGGTATTCTTCATGAACCTTCACGTAAATCTCTGGCGTACGAATTATTGCTTGAATACAAGCTTCCATACAAGACAAAAACTCCTCCCCCAAACCAGGACGTCGTTCCTCATACCAGGAATATGCCTCATCAATATCCCGCTTTACCTCAGGAGCTATTATTAAATCAACGGCCATAACGACTACGAACCTGACGCTTAACTTCATCCCATGAAAGATTCGACGCCGTGCTCTTCATCAAGTTGGATTTTCGTCTTGCCAGTTCTTTTTTTTGCCACTCATGCACTGGTACTGATGAAGGGTTAGCTGCCAAATCATCCCACAGATCTTCAACTAATTGAAGTTTTTCAGGCGGGCTCAAATCAAAAATTGATATAGTATTTAAATTCATTTTCACCTCCGAGTAAAAATCGAAACATTTGGCATTACAAAGAAATAAGGTTTGCTCGTAAACTCGCCTGTGACAATATCAATTAAACTTGCTAATGGCAACCTCAACCTTTACGCCAAATTGCCAGTTTGAGATTGATCGTAAGAACCTTATTTCGAGTCACCGCTCACAAAAAAAGACAGCTAAGCTGCTCTTTATTAAAGAGGCAACCCGGCTGTCTTTTAGGTTTTGGAGACAAGACCCGTGGCTTTCCGACCCCGTCTTTCGGCGGGAGTGGCGTTTACAATTATCTAAGATAGCCACTTTATAAGCACAAGCAACAACTCTTAGCAACACCTATTTTGCGATTTATACCTTTCAGATAACTTATCAAATAGATGCGGCATCCCGGAGGTGTCCACAGGTAATCTCTTCTTTTTAACCAGACCCCAAAGTAGAGATTCATTCTTTAAATCACAACATCGACTTGAACGCAATACCAATTTGGTTCCGGCTCTGCCGGATTATGGTATTAAAAAAGGTTTGATAAATTATCGCTGGTTAACCGGTAGTTCAGGTAACGTAGCCCATTCCCAGAAGCCGTTGTCATAATTTTCAACTTCTGGATAACCGAGCCAGTGCAAGACAAACCAGGCGAAACCGGAACGGATACCTCCGGTGCAGTAGGGTACGATCAGTTTCCCTCCGGCTTGCTCCGGCAGGGGCAGGCCGGCCTTTGTGAGTCGGGACCGTAACTCCTCCCTCGATTTAAGTGTGTAATTATCATTCCATAAATCTTGCCAGTGGAGGTGCAGAGCTCCTGGCAGATGGCCGCCGCGCTGTTCGCGATAGAGTATCTCCCCTTCATATTCAGCCCGGGTGCGAACATCTAAAAAGATGAGATTATTCTTTTGATGGCGGGATTGGAGGTCAGTGGCACCCAAATAGGCTTGTTGCAGTTTGTCAATGGCCAAGTGTTGCATGTTCGAAGCTTTACAGGCTTCCATATGGTTGGCAAAGAGGGCACCGGTTGGTCCCGAGATATGCTGCCAGCGATCATAGCCGCCATCAAGCAGGGCGATTTTGCTGAAGCCCAGTTTTTTCAGTATCCAGAAAAGACGTCCTTCTGCACCCCAGGCGTCGCGGTCGCCATAAACTACCACGCTTAGATCCGGGCAGAGACCCTTTTTTCTCAATACATTTACAATTTCGTCAGGATCTCGCAAAGAGCAGGGAACTTTCCCAGACTGGTGAACTAGAGGTCCACTACAGCCGGCATCAAGGTGGACTGCCCCCTTGATATGGCCTTTGCGGTAGGCTAAGGCATTGCGGGTATCAACTATGACCAGGTTGGGTTTATTGAGTCGGGTCAGCAGTGTTTCAGCTGACCAAAGCTGTGGAATATTTCCAGCCCGAGCGGAAAAAGGTAACAGGCAGCACGATAGAAAAAGAGTTATAGATATGATATTGGACATCTCGACACCATCAAATTGTTTGACAAAATTAAAAGTAGCTCAGATGTTCCGATGCTACCAAAAGACGTCAACTGTCTCCAAGCTTTTTTGCATAATTTTTCAGGGCCCGACGGTTGAACCAGGTACGCCAACTCGGGTAATGGTTTTCCGGGCCTAAGACAAGTTCCAGAATATGTTTAATCCCGTATTCTTGTTTGGGGTCGAGAAAATCACGGCAGGCGTAACAGTAAACCACCATCGGTGCAGTACAGCCCTGCATGCGACGTTTGCGATAGCGGGTGGGTAGATCTTTGTCGAGACACCCGGCGGCGCCGCCTTCGCCACAGCAGACGGTGTGTTTGCCCTCCATAGGTAAGGGTGCAAGTGTTGCTCCTCTTTCCGTAAGCAGGCGACGAACCGCGGTCTGGGTCTCCGTATCCCGGCGCAGGACACAGGCATCGTGAACCGCAAATTGAGCCGCCGGCAAAGGTTCTGTAGTCATATTATCATCGGCCAGATGCCGATAGGCCGGGGTCACAACAAAATCGCTGTAATTGCGAAAAACCTCAGTACAGCTCGGGCACATGGTAACCACTTCGGTTATTCCAGCAGCTTGCAGGCGTTTTCGTAAAATAGAGTACTGTTTTTCAAAAAAATCCCGGCGGCCAAGGTCATGAGAGATTTTCAGGCAACAGTCGAGCACCAGACCCAAGGGTTCCTCCCATCTCTGTTGCAACTTCGTGTAGAGTTTTTTTATCGTCTGTGGAGCTTTGCCGATCGCTGCGCAACCGGGAAAGAGTACGCGACGAGCGCCGGTCGGCAGAAAATAGGAGGTAAAAAGAGTTGATGAGACCAGGCGTTCATACACAAGCAGACCTCGATGCTCCGGCAGTGGTCCTTGACCTGTTGCCACATACTCTTGCCGGCGGGCCAGAAAGTAATCTTTGATTGGAACATCGACCGGGCAGACGGCTTCACAAGCCGAACAGAGAGAGCAGGAATACGGGATCTCGGGGGCCAGGGAGTCGGCCAGCCGAGCATCTATCTCCTTGGGGTTGCCGTAATTGGTAAGAAAATCGCATTCATTGACGCAGAGGTTACATTCAATACAGTTTTCAAGCAGACTTGTGCCGTTGTTTTTCATACTGTCCGCCACCTCCAGAAGCGGCGTTTGCCGTGGATCAGGCTCAAAATACCATTGCCGGTAAAACCGCAGGCAAATAGGGCAAGAAATGGCAACAGGGCAAATTTGCCGAGATTGACAGCCACCGCCATGATCAGCAAAAAATAGAGACCGACAAAAATTTCCAGGGTTGGAACGGCATAGAGAGGCTGACGGTATGTCGGACTCAGGTTTGCGCCTTCTGAAAGATTGAATTTAGGGGTGCGAACGAATGGGGTACGATAGTTAAAAAAGGCTTCAAAGACGGCTTTGCCGTTATTGACGGCCAAACCGACGCCGACGGCCAGAGTTAGAGGCAAGGTGATAAGGGTACGTCGACTATAATGGCCGTTCTCCCATTGAGAAACCAGAAAAAAAAGTGACACGGCACAGCTTGTCGCCAGAAAAAGGGGGACATCAATAAGCAAAAGTTGCTGCCAGGGCAGATTGAAACGGCCAATCAGGGAAGGGTACATAATTAAAGCCAGAGCGAGTAGCAGCAGGTAGGCAAAATTTCCGGCCATATGGAAGAAGGCCTCAATCTTTACCTTGCCGGGCAATGAACTTTTCAATAGCGGCCGGGTCAGTTTCAAAAGGGTCTCGGCCGAGCCTTTAGCCCAACGATGCTGCTGGGTCTTAAAGGCGTTGATATCTTCCGGTAACTCGCTGTCGACAGTTAGATCTTTGAGGTAGAGAAAATGCCAGCCCTGCATCTGAGCCCGATAACTTAAATCAAGATCTTCGGTCAGGGTGTCGGCCCGCCAGCCGCCGGCATCGACAATGGCAGTGCGGCGCCAGATTCCGGCGGTGCCGTTAAAATTAAAAAAACGTCCGGAGCGGTTACGGGCCGCATGCTCAATCACAAAATGGCCATCTAAAAGCATGGCCTGAACTTGGGTCAGCCAGGAGTAGTTACGATTGATAAACTCCCAGCGGGCCTGGACCATACCGAGCTCAGGCTCTTTAAAATAGGGCACGGTACGTCGTAAAAAATCGGGTGAAGGAAGAAAGTCTGCATCAAAAACGGCCACCAGTTCACCTTGACAAAGGCTCAGCCCGATCGCCAGGGCCCCCGCTTTGAAACCGCTACGCTGATCTCGGTGGAGATGGGTTATCGTTAAACCTTCTTTCCGTAATTCGGAAACCAGACCGGCCACCAGCGCGGTAGTTTCATCGGTTGAATCATCGAGCACCTGAATTTCCAGCTTCGCGGCCGGATAGTCAAGGGCTGCAGTCTGCCGCAGAAGTCGTTCAGCTACATATTTTTCATTAAACAAAGGAAGCTGAACGGTGACCATGGGCCAATCATCGGGATCCATAACCGGCAGTTTAGGGTCTCGGCGTCGAGTTTGAAAGTAGATATAGACAAGAAAAAAACGATGCAGACAGAAAATCGCCAGGAGGAAAAGCAACCCATAATAGAGCGCTACCGAAAGTGTAAGAAAATCATATTTCACGCTAATATAGGTCCTTCAAGGGTGATATTGGTTGGGGGCGGCTTGACTTAAAGTCGGTTCGCATCGGGAAGATAGCAAAAAGTTCTCTTTAAAGCCAATACGATTTTTCAATGCGCGGACGGCAAAGTAAAGGGAAAGCCGATGAGAGTGGGCCGTTGGGGCTTGCTGTCTGGATGATTTTAAGGCCTCTTGCTGCTGACACTCAACTTGACTTATGTTTGAAAAGTGATATTTTGTGATTCAAGTTCTGGTGCATTCGTAAAAAAAAGTCTCGGAATTTTTGCTTAGCCATCAAGTTCTTGTTTCAAACATAATCAGGTGCTACAAATACATATCTGATTTTACGTTTTTGAAAAGATATCTATGTCCGGAGGGTAAGGCGATGACTCAGAATTCTCCCGCGTCGGCATTAAAAGATGAGAAACCGCGTATCAGTTGGTTCAAGCTTTTTTTTGTGATCACGGTTGCGACGGCAATCGGCTGTGCCATTGCCGTGTGGCTTGTTACTATTTTTCTTTTTCCTCGAGAGTTTAAACCTGTTACTCTGAACCCGTCTGAAGAAAAGGTTCTACAAACCAAACTCAGCCATTTGGAGGCAAAACCTCGGCAAACGGTTGACGGAAAAAGGGTAAAACAGAGAAATGGAAATGACAAGTTAGCCCCGAAGGCTTACAGCGAAGTAGGTGCTCGGCGTGAAATAACATTTACTGAAAGAGAGGTTAATGCCCTGTTGGCCAGAAATACCGAACTTGCCAAAAAACTGGCTATCGATTTTTCTGATGACTTGGCCAGCGCCAGGCTTATAGTACCTCTCGACAAGGATTTACCGGTCATGGGGGGCAAGACCATTAAGGTCAGTGCTGGGCTTAAACTGAAGTACAGCCATGGTAAACCGACTGTAATCTTAAAAGGTATAAGCCTCTGGGGCGTATCGGTTCCGAATTCTTGGTTGGGCAATCTGAAAAATGTTGATCTAGTGGAAAAATTTGGTGAAGAGAATGGGTTTTGGAAAGCTTTTGCGGCCGGGGTTGATGATATCAAGATCAGTGAAGGCTCTTTACGCTTCAAACTAAAGGAGTAACGAGCTGGTTTTAACAACTGGCGTGAACTTCCCATTGATTTTTTCGTTGAGCCATAAAAAAGCGGGCTGTTTCCGAGGAAGGAAACAGCCCGCTTTTATTTTTGGTGTTGCAAACGGGATGAATTTTTTACATTACAGGCATCAGGAACTATTTTAGAAAAGCTCCCCAGAGGTCATAAAGCAACTCGTTGCCGCCACCGGCCCCCTGTTCAACTGCAACATATTCACCCGCTTCATAGACTTTTATCAGAACGTAGCCGCCCTGATAACCAACTACTTCAGCTTCGCGATCAAACTTGTAGAAAGTATCATCCTCACCCATACTCCAGATCTCTGGTTCTGTTCCAGCAAATGGCAGCCGGAGAATTGAGCCGAGTTCGCATTCATGTGCGTACTCATACTGCAGAGGATGAGCGATTGCAAACCCTCGTCCTTCAAGATAAACGCTTTCATCACTGCCAACCGTAAAGCCGCAGGCTTGAAGGTGGTTTTTAAGCTCGGCTGGGACATAAAAATACATTTTATCCATCCATGGGCCGTTAACTACCTGTTTGATATATTCGGCATTTTGTTCCGAATGAGTCAACAGATTGGGGTCAATGTCTGGAATTTGATTGCCTATGACTGAACCTTCACCCGCCATTTTAAAGAGCTCTTCAGCATGATGATGGCTTAATTTAAGAACCTCATCAGCCCTGGCACCCAGGAAACGCAACCCATTGGCTTCCATTGGTTTAAGATAGTCAATTTCACCATCGACGACAAACAAACCGTCGGGGTTTGCCATCTCCATCATGCCGCTATCATGGCTGTAGCGCATGAAGCGATTCTCTTCAGTAAACCATGGTGGTGACCATGGCATAAACATAATATTTCGGTCGGTTACGCGGTGGGCTCCGGCCGAAGTTGCGGAATCACCATGACAATCATTACATGATTTTGAACCTAAGGCCTTTTCCGCAGGCTTAATACCATGGCTGTCAGAGAAATAATGCGCAGCGATAAATAGTACCGGATGGGGATCACTCTCGCCTTCGGCCTTTAGTACGGTTGTTAAAGCAGCTTGTACAGCTCTGACATCCTCATCCCACCAGATATCGGGAAACATATCTCCGGTATGATCGAAGAGGACATAACCGCTATCTTTCAAAACAACGCGTCCGATATTGGGGTTTTCGGCCCAGGTTGGATCGTTAGGTGGAATCATAGCCATTTCCATGGGTGAAACCACGCCCAATTGAATTGGTCGTTTATATGTTTTTATAGCTGCATTGAGTTCCTTTACATAGAGAACCTTTGCCCCACCATATGGGAGATCCGACATGTCGGCGTCTGGTTGAGGGTTAACATCGACCCAGGTCATGACTGTAATCGGGTTCCCGATTACGACTTGGGGGTAGCCATTAATACCGCTGGCATAATATAAGGGTGGAAAGTTCAAGTTGGGTTGCTGCGGATCATAGTCGAGCGGCACACCCATTTGCTTGTAGCCTTCGTAGCTGACCTGGAGAAAATAGTTCCAGAAATCAAATTTAAAATTGGTCGGCATGCCATTGACTAAACGACCGGGATCAGCTTCACCGTCCATGTTGAAGTAATTGACCATCTGGGAGACAAAATCCATCGATTGGACTCCCTTACCATCGGCGTCAATTTGCTGGCTGACCATGTTGAAATGAGGAATTCCGTAACCCGGGGAAGTACCGTAAACCGGTTGCAGTGCGTATGGAGGTCCAGGAAAGGCCATTCCCTTACCGTCACCGACAACCCCGGCGACCTGATCAGCAAGGACATTATAGCCCATCAGGTTGTCAAAATTGGTGTAGTATCCCAGCGTATCATCAAAGGTTCTAAAGCGCCAGGTTTTGCGATAAGGGGAATGGCAGGCTTGACAGGAGACTACGGCCAGGTGACGTCCGGTAGTTTCCCCAAAAGTCTCTTCATGTTTAGCTATGGGGCTTGGTGCATTGGCATCTTCTCCAGCCAGGTGACAGCCTTCACAACTTTTGGGGCGGGGGTTGGCATCAAGATCATTACGAACCATATGGGCCGTATCGACTCCTTTGAGAAAATTATGTTTATCTTCTTTGCTGCCGCTTGCGCGCAAATGGCAGGTACCGCAACCTATTTTCTGACTCGACATATGGACATCATAGCCCATTGCTTCAGGGTCGTCTGTAAAGTTAACGTAGTTGCCATTTTTTACCCAGTCCGCCGGCATGCCCAGCATATAGGTCCGGCCTCGGGTCCATTCACTGTTGCCATGATCCTTAGTCATGACATGGCACTGGCCGCAAACTTTGACCCATTTAGAACTGTTAATGTCGTTCTGGCCACCAAACATTTCAGCAATGGGGATGGCACCATTACTGTCAAGGTCACTGGTGTTATAATAAGCTTTAGGTTGCCATTCATCACCGTCACGGTCAATCGTTATATATGTTGCAGGTGAGCCGTCATGGTCAAAATCAAGGCCCATGAGACCGGCTGTCGGCACCATATCAAAAAAGCTGGGTAAAAGATCGTGTAGCGTGGGGCTCACCTTGCCTTCTGGAATGGCACCTTCTTGAATATCTTTAATTACCAGGGAGAGATCAACCTGTCCGGTGTCGGGGTTGATATATGTAGTATCACCCTGCATGAACAAGCCCATGGCGTATATGGAGCCACTGTATTCCTCACCGACCTTCCCAGTGTAGGGTATACCTTCCCCTTCAATTACACCGACTCGGATAAAATCACGCACAGAAGCATCACAGCTATCCCAGTTGCTATAGAACTTACCCGGCTCATAGGCTCGCAAACCGTAAGGCACCGGCAGAAACATATTACTGCCCGGCATATTGAACTTAATCTGGTAAGCAAAAACAAAATCGTTGAACATAAAGCCCATCAGCATGTTCATGTCACCTTCTGACGGCATCAGGCCTTTGTCCTTGAAATATTGGAGAAAACCCGTAAAAAATTGTTCCAGAGCTGCTTGGGATGCCTGTAGACGACTCATCTCATCGGCAACACCATTGGGGTTGCCGCAATATTCCGCCCTCAACATACCCGTTGCCGGGTCCCAGATTTTAGGTACATTCTGGCCATACAGAGCGTAAGGCAGTGGAACGCCGCTGTCTTCAATCTGCTTAAGGCCATCAACCCACATCTGCATCATTTCACCAACGATTTCCTTGGGTAGTTGGGCCATCGCCATAAATGGGGTTGGTCGACCCATGCGTTGGGGGCCATCGGTATAATTCATGGCCGTGCTGTTTTCAAGGCCAACTTTGGTGGGCATGCCGAAAGAGATTTTTTCAATTTTCTGAGTCTGTGGGTTTCGATCAGCGAAAATCATCATCCGTGGTCGAAAGGGTTGAACTTTAAGACCATCAGCAGCCTGGTAAGTATAACTGCTGTCGGGGTCGATATGGCAAAGTAGACAGTCGGCTTCCATGACACCGGATTTACTCCAGTCATGGGGGCGGGGCTCGCCGATTAAGGCCATAGTTTCATCAATGGTCTCTGCACCATATAAGGCTTTGACGAGATCATTGGAGTCGTAGCCGTAGAAGTCACGGTCATAGGTGTGCAGAGGGGATAATGTTTCATCTGTGAAAGGAGTTACTGTGTTATCATCGTTGACAACTCCTTCAACCGGGCCGCCGCCGGGATGGCAGGAGTAACATGTAGCCATATGGTCGGCGGTTCCGATATCAAAGAAATAGGGTTTTCCTTCAGATGTGAAAGAAGCATCCTTGCTGCCGCGAACCCCTTTTGCCGCCAACTGGCGGTAAGAGGGGGGTCACCATGCTCCAAACTGGCCCGGACTCAAAAGATGGCCATAGGCATGGGTAAGATATTTCTGCAGGTTATTATCTTTATTTTCACTGACCCAGGTATCGCTGGCGCCGCCATTAACTCCAGGGGTTGTCCCTTCGCGAAAATGATAGGCTTTAGTGATTGAGTTGTAATCATGACACTTGCCGCAGGTCTGTTTAGGACTGTAGGCGGGCCCCTGTTTGTAGATAGCACCGCTGGCAGCAGTCGTTGTATCGTTATCATTTAACTGGTCAATAATGCGGTTGCCTTGTGTGTCGTAAAGGACTACCGGGGGATGGGCTGCCGTCGCCAGTAAGGGGGTAAGGGCCAACAGTAAGGCTCCCAGGATAAGGGTTTTGACTTTTCTCATTGAACTACCTCCAAAGGATAGAGAAATATTTTAAAAGTTAAATAATTCGTTAGGTTTATTTTTGTTATTTGCGTAAAATTATGCCTTTGTGGCATTGCATGCACTCTCCCGTTTCATGGCAGACGTTACAGCTGCGGAAATTACGTCGAGCGGCTTCTCCATGTCCATTATCACGTTGATAGGAGATCCAATCACCACGGAAATGAGAGACCGGTTTCTGGTGTTTATGGCAATCGACGCAATAACCGGCTGAATGACAGGTGGCACAGGTGCGGCGATCATGGGTCGCCTCAACCCCGTGACCGGTTGTTTTCCAGCCAAAGTTGTGATCCCTTGGCTTTTCAGTCTCGTGACATTTCTCGCAGAAAGCTTGGCGATTGGGATGGCAATAGCCACAAGAAGTTGAGAGGCGGCTGGCAAAGCCATGTTTTGTTTCCCAGTCCTGGTTATGGCTTTCAGGGGCTTGCTCGGCTCTGATTTCACTATGACAGGCTTCGCAATCGGTTGGTCCTTCCTGTTTTTTGTGACATTTTAGACAGAGTCCCATCTTCGGGCCGTTTTCCAGGCCGCGCTCCTTATTGAGCGATTGATGGCATGAGTAACAGGTAATATCACTGTGTACTTCATGATTGAAGATTAGGTCGGCAAAGCTCTTAGGTTTAACACTTTTCTCAATCTCATAATCCTTGTCGGCGCTTTCCGGGGAATGGCAGAGAAGGCACTCATCAGAAGGTTCATCAAGGTTTATTTCGTGACATTCCTGGCAATCTGCCATCGTGGCGGCGGCAAAATTCCCCTCAGCATCTTTTTGATGACATTGGTCGCAGGTAGCTTCCTGCTCCATTATATGGAAACGGTGACTGAATTTAAGACCTACTGAAGTTTTACAGGCTCCGAGAACCAGAGCCCCAAGGGCGATTGCAGCAAGTCCGACCCAGAATAATTTTCTTTTTTGCTTACTCATAGAAATAGCCTGTTTAGTAAGGTTGTTAGTAGCTTGAAGATCTCTTCCCGCATTAGAAATTGAGGTCAAGGGTGATTGTTAGAGAGTTGATGTAGTCAACCCCGAGCTCATCTTCATAGAAATCATCTTGCGCGTATTCATAGGCGAATTCGATCCGTGAGTGGTCACAGAGTCGGTAGGCGACCGCTGCCCGATAGCTGGTTGAGGCTTCATCTTCGAGGAGGCTGTTGACATCTTCAGTTTTATGGTAGTAGCCGGCTTCAAGTTCCAATTTATGAAATAACTCCTGCTCCAGGTCAACAAACCAGGAGGTCGACTCAGCTTCGTAAAACTTATCCCGATCCTCCCACCATTGACTGATTCCGGCACTGCAACGAAATCCTTGCCAGCCGAAACATTGATCGAGGTCAAAGCCCGCGGTAACCCTTTCAAAATCGGTGTTGTAGAGATTTTCGTCTTCACCATGAGCGAGACTGCGGTTAGTATAGCGACCGAATAGGGTAAGTCCCTTGATTATAGAGATTGGCTGGCTGATGCGAATGTCAAACTCAAGATAGCCTTGCTCCTGCATAAGATAGAGGCGGTTCATCTCAGAACTTAAGGCTTCATCCAGGGTATAACTGAAGTCAAAAAGGAAATCGGCATCCGAGGCGATGGCGTAACGGCGGTAGAATGAAAAGTCGAGAACCGTGCCGGTGGCAGCGATTGTGGTTTCGAGGCCGCTTTCGAAAAAACGGGTATGGTCATTGATAAAGGCGATGCGGCTGCGGAATTTCCAGAGGTCAGAAGGTTGCCAGTAGATTGATGATTCCCATGAGGTCTCTTCAAAGATCACGGCATTTACATCAAGTGCCAGTCCCGGTAGGGGACGGACTCTTAAGTTGGCTCCGCCAACCCCGTCGGGTCCGAGGTCGCTGTAATGCTGGACCGCGAGGCCGCCAAAAACTTCGATTTCCATACCCATCCATTGAGGCCGGTCATAATGTGCCCAGATCCCGTCTAACTGTACGGTTTCAGCCCCATAAGCATATTGGCGACCAGCTCTTATGGTAAGATCGTCAGTAAAAAGCCCAGTTTTTTCCAGGTAAGCGTAGTAGCATTCGAAATCCTGGCGATGACTACCACGGCTGTCGGTATAATCCTGGAAAATCGAGCCCTGACGAGTGCCGTCCAGATCTTTGGCATAGGTGGCCATCGAAAAGAAGGTCAGTCCTAAGCTTTGCCAGTTGGCATCAATCGCCAGGGTCTCAAAGATATCCTGATCCTGGTCCTCATCGACAGTCATAAAGCTTGCCGGACTGTCTGACCATTGCAGTCGATATTCTGTGGTACTTCTGATTGAGATATCGGCCCCGCCTAATTCCAGTGCAAATCCGGATGTTGTCAGCAGGCAACATCCCAATATCAGCCCGGTCCCAAGCTTCAGTTTTCGCCATTGTAATCCAGCCATCTAAAATCCCTCTGTTGTAAGTTGACCAATGATCTTTTTTAATAATGGTCTAAAGGTTGCGGTATCTTAAGAAGCGAAAGATCCCTGTGGAATATTGGGAGCCACAAGAATTATTAAAGTTATAAACCTATAAGCCTATTACCTTATTAGGTTATATTAATCGACTTGTTTGGTCAAGCAAAACTATGGGAAAACCACGAGAAAGGGTATTCTACTTATATAAATATGGCCTTTAATGACGGTTGCCACCTATATATGGTTTTTTTGTATTGTCGGGTAGGGTCAAAACTTAAGCAAACTTCAGAACGTAAAGTGAGAGATTAATGAACAAAAAAAGCACGTCCAACATTAAAGTTGGACGTGCTTTTTGAAAAGTGTTGTGCGGGTTTTGTTTTTAGCGTTGCCCAACCGCAAGTGGGATGATAGTTGCGGAGTACTCTTCTTGTTGATCAAGCTCATGTAAAAGCTGATCTTTTAACTCTGGGCTCTCCTCAATCATGGAGGAAATTACGTCCATCTTCTCTTTGTTGCTCTCTAGTTTTTTCTTGCGGAAGTGGTCGACTGAACAGAGAGCTATGGAGACAAATACGAAAGATCCCCAAACTATGATTAAAGGGACAACCAGAATGTTGAGTGAGGGGATAAAGGCTGCTGGTATCGCCAGGATGCCGAAGAATTTGCCCATGACTAAACAGATGGCGCCAATCTTGGTCAATGTTGGAATCTTTTGGATGTTCTCCAGTATATCGGTTGAGTTGACGCTGTGGTGGGCGTAATTACGACTGTAAGTTCTGATTTGGCTGGGAGTCATGCTATTCACCGGTAAAGTTTGAATTTTAGTGGTAATTCTACTCGATTAACTAATGTATATATTATACATTAGTTATCTCAGATTGTCAAGTATTTTGAATGGTTTTTATTAGTGAGAATCAAATGGGGTGTTTTTCAAAAAACTAATTTGCGACACGTGTAAGGTTTTAATTTTTATTACTTTTTCACCCGATTTAAGAGCCGGACACATTTTCTTCTTGTTTGATCTCTTCGGCCAAATAGTATTCGCTGGTCAGGGTGCGTTCAATGATTTCATTGCCGAGCAGGGTTTCCAGGACTTTTGTGACCTCCATGCATTTGCCACCTTCAAATCCTGCCAGTTGAAGGTTCACGGCGCCATCTGAGCCGATTGTTATATTGATTTTTTCCATGATCTATTTATCTCCTGATAATTTATATATCAATAAGTATTAGATTTTATCCCTTTTCACATAAGCTCGGATCTTTTTCTTTAAAGATCTCGGCTTAAGGTCATATTAATGGTGCCGGCCTTATTCTCCTCATCGGTGAGGAGAAAACCTTGTTGGGTCAAGGTATCCTTGACGACATTGTAGGCATAGCGTTGATTTAAAGTATCCATGAAGGTGGACTGGTCAACGTCCTGAATAGAGTCCCAGTCGGCAACCACATCATAAGTTTTTCCATTAAAGCGAAAACCGATATCGTAGCCGCTCTTAGTTGGGATGATAATGTCGGCTTTCTCTTTTTTCCAGAGCCAGCCTTTGGCTTTTAATTTGCCTTCCTGGTACTCCAGTTCCATATCACTGATCGTTTTTTTAAGAAAGACCTTGTCGGCAATTTTGCTTTTGATTTTGGTAAAGTGGGACATGGCAACTCTCCATTGTACAGGTTAAGCTGTTAGTTATAATTCACTATTGGCTTTGCGGGTTCGTTGGGCGGCCCAGGCTTTAAGGGCGTCGATTTTCTCGCTCATCAAGCGAGAGATCGGAATGATCTCAGTGACACTGGCAAGGATATCTGCCTCGGTGAATTCACGTTGATTATCGTCAAAAGCGTTGAACATGGCATCATAGATAATCTGTTCAATCTCGGCACCGCTATAATCTATTGTTGCATCCGCAAGTTTTTCAAGGTCGAACTGGCGAATGACGGGCCTGACTTTTTCCAACAACACTTTAAAGATCGCCTGCCGTTCTGAAGTTGAGGGCAGGTCAACAAAAAAGATTTCATCAAAGCGGCCTTTACGCATCAGCTCGGGAGGGAGTTGGGCAACATCGTTGCCGGTGGCTATTATAAAGACGGGTTTGGTTTTTTCCTGCATCCAGGTCAGAAAAGTGCCAAGAATCCGAGCTGATGTGCCGCCGTCGCCAGCCGAACCGGAACTGCCGGCAAAGGCTTTTTCTAGTTCATCGACCCATAGGATGCAGGGTGAAATGGTCTCCGCCAGGTGAATGGCCTGGCGCAGGTTCTGCTCCGACTCACCCAGCAGGCTACCGAAAACTTTGCCTAGATCCATACGCAACAGGGGCAGTTTCCAAAGTCCGGCGGTGGCTTTAGCGGTTAGGCTTTTGCCGGTTCCCTGAATGCCGATAATCAGAATCCCCTTGGGAGCCGGCAGGCCGTAATCTTTGGCTTTATGAGTAAATACCTGACTGCGTTTACGCAACCAGGTCTTGAGGTTTTCAAGACCACCGATATCGTTAAGGCTCTCTTGGACTGGGAAAAACTCGAGTATTTCACCTTTTTTTATGATTCCACGTTTCTCTTGAAGAATGATTTCGATGGCGCGTTCGTCGATGGAGCCATGTGCGATGATGATCTTGGAAAAAAGGTTCTTGATATTGACAATTGAGAGCCCTAGGGTCGACTCAACGATCTTCTCTTTAAGTTGTGGGGTTGGGGGTTTGCCTTGAGCGGCACTGACGACGACGCTGTCGAGCTCTTTTTCAATCTCAGGGTAGCCCGGGAGTTCGAGCTCAATCTGGCAGATGTCTTCGCGCAACTCAACCGGCAGTGCGGAACTGGGTGTAGTCAGGATAATAGTCTTCTTGGTGAACTGGAGATCGTGGTTAAGGTTTCTTAAGGAACGTAAAATAATGCTCTCGCGGAAATGGAGGTGGAAATCCCGCAGGATAAAGATGGCATTACCGCCGAATTTGCTGATTTCTTTAAGGCAGTTTATAGGGTCGGGTCGATCCTTGTTCTTGATCCCGCCCATCTCGCCCTTGATTGGTTTAAAGCCGTCCCCCAGGTCCCATATGATTATGCTTTTGTCTTTGAACAGAGGGGATTCGGCCATCATCGAGAGAAAACGGGATTCTTCGTAGGTGACCACATTGATCAGTGAGTGGTTGCTGCGGATTGTGGTGTTGAAACGATCTAAAAAAGTCATCACTCTCCTCTTGCCTGGGGTTTATTTCGAATAAATCTCCGGGAAACTTGTCAGCTTCAGCCGCACAAATTATATGACATAGCCTTACATTTACTAACCAAATCGAGATTTCCGGTCAAGCTCAAAATCTGCTCTTCACCATTCTGGTCGAGACCCCAGGCACAGATTTCACCCTTTTCCGTAATTCGGATGTAAATTTGTGGCTCTTTTTTCGTAGTTTGGCTGGATCTTAAATCTGTTTTATGTGCCTGTTTATTCATCCCGGCATTCCAGATGGTATCGTACTGTTTTAAATTATAATGGCGGCCATCATTCCAGGCGTACCGATTTTTTTCGTTTCCAGATAGTCTGATTTCGGCGCAGATCCTTTACCGTAATCAGCAGATCGCAGTTTAAGTTGATATCAAAAGTGATCTCCAGGCGTTGTTCGTTGTCTAAGGCCGGGGGGTCTAGAGAGATGATTTCCGGGCGCGCTTCATTGATGAACGATTGTTGCTCATCTCCGAGGTTCTCTTCCAATTGCATACGGCCTGTATCATCGACAACAATCTCTCGGTCACTGCTGCTTTCGGGACGGTCCATGCGGAAGATGTCGAGTTCAACTTCAAGTTGACCGGCAAAAAAACCGTTGGCAACGATGCTGGTAATGCCTTGTTGGGTCGGATAGGGAGTGCCTTTAGGAACGATGATGTCGTAACGGTAGCCATCACCTTTAGCCGTGCGGCTGCGGATCGCGTAATTGGCCTTGATTGTGGCTTGGATTCCGCCTTTTTTCAGGTAACGCAAGGCCCCTATCGGGATGGCCTCATGGGCTTTGTTGCTCAGGAGCTTGGGCCCGAAAAATTTCCTCATGATGTCGTTGTAATAGTGGGTTGGCAGGCTTAAGCCGCTGCCCAGAACATAGCCGACATTTTCATAGGTGACACCAAAGCCGGAAGCAAGATCAAAGAGGTCGCGTAAAAGAACTTTAAGTTCTCGGCCATAACCTTTTTGGTCGAGCATTTTATGGAGATCGCTACGCGAAAGACGAAGTTCCACCCCATCGAGCGTCTCCTGGTACTGCGGTTTCAGGTTTAGTTTACCCCTGATTTGCCGGGCCTTACTCATGTTTATAGGGATCTTATCGGTAAAGTAGTTCTGGATTACCTTGTCGATATCAGCTCCGCCATAGTTTTTATGCATACTGCAGATAATTACACTCTGGAGTCTGGGTTCGCGATTACTTTCGACTATTTTGAGCAGGTAGAGATCAAAAGTCGTGTAGCCAAAATGAAGATAGATCAGGTGCTGGTTTATCTGGTTGGCAAGATCGTAAGCTAAAAGAGCGCATACCGCCTCATCGACAACCTTGAAATTGATCAGGCCGATCCGCAGGCAGAACTCTTCGATTGTTGCAGCAAAAACCGAAAAGTTGAGGGGCTCTACGATGAAGACGATCATTGCCACCTGATCTTTACCGTAGAGTTCGTGGATGCGGTCGATGATATTGATCAGTAGGTCGGTGGCGGCCTGGAAGGTACTTATCTCCTGGTCACCGATGATCCGGGGTAGGTATTGCTTTTTGCCCATATACTGTTTCATGTATTTGAAGGTTGCCGGGGAGTTAAACTTTTTTTGGCTGAAGACCTCCTGGCCGCAATAGATGCGGTCGGCATAGCAGATCATGGCGGGGACCAGATGGATTTTTTCCGGGCCCTTGGGTGTGTTCATCTCGACGGTTGTCGAAATCTCTCCGAGATGAACCGACTCAATGTGCCCGCTCTCCTCATCCTGGCTGTAGATCTGCAGGTTGACATTGTTAAAGAAGATGGAGACTGTTTTAGCCATCAGAGTTTCTTTACTTTGAAAATTTTCAGTTCCCGGGTTTGGGAGGCTTCATTTAAAACCTTAAGCTCTGTGCAGTTGCGCGTGATCTGGGCGATTCGGACAAGGATTCTTTGCCTTAATTCATCATAATGGGGTCGGCCTCGGATGAAGTCAATAATTATGTACAAGATCGGTAAGCTCTGAAAACTGTCGAGCTCATTTTTCTTGTCGAGCAGATGGTTGAGAGCGCTGTTGATGCTCTGGCGGAAGAAACCACTGTAACGGCGTGTTCGATGTACTACTATCGCAAAACAATCACTGCCGTCAACCTCGATTTCAGAGAGCAGGCGCATAACCAACAGCAGTGGGAAGCCTCGGCTGGCAGCAGTACCGGGGTTGCTATTGGGGCCGAGAACAAGTTCGACTAATTCTTTTGGCTGATTTCTGATGTCCGTAAAAAGTTCTTCATATGAAGGCAGGGTAGCTGTACTGACTTTAGTCATCAGGGTTTCAATAGTTAGGTTGGCGATTTCAGGGTGCTGCTCAAAGAACTCCGCCAAAGCTTCGTTCATGCGTTCTAGATCCTGGCCTTTGGTGAGGCGCTCTTTGATAGTCAGGGCGCGGCGTTCTTCACGGTCCTTGAGCAGGCCCAGCAACAGGGGGACATCCTCGCTCTTAAGCCATGGGGATAGAAGGTTTAAAAGGCTGTAGGAAAAAGACCAGTCGATGTCGTTTGTCAGGGCCAGCAGGTTTTGGCGGATTTTGGGACGATCGGCAAAACGGCACATGAAGAGGGCGATCTCCCGGTAGTGCGGTTTTAGAACCGGGATCTTTATTTTATCTAAAATGTAAGTCCATTTATCTCCATGATCTAGTGTCGCTAAAGCGTTAAGCAACTCCGGGTAGAGCTCGATTTTTTCCGACCATTGGGCCAGATGGTTGGCGACTTCCCGGCTTTCACCAGGCCAGGGTGTTCCTGCCAGAGCTTGCAGAAGTAGCTTGAGTTCCTCTTTTTTGTTGGTTTTATTGAGCAGCTCGAGGAAGGCTTTCAAGGCCTGCGGGCTTCGCATTTCTCCAAGTGCTTCCAAGGCTTCGCGGCGTTCGCTAAGATTGCCTTGTCGGGCTCGATTCTGTAGTAATTCAAGGGCTTCCGGGTTTTGGCATCCAGCCAGTTCAGAAAGGGCCGAGGTTCTTTTTTTGCGGCGCCAAGACTTGCCTGATTTAATAAGCCTTTTGCAGCCCTCCTCATCTCCGAGACGGGCCAGGGCTCCAGCGGCTGATGGGACGTCATCAAGTAGTTTGTGCAATCGTGGCCGGCAGTTTTCAAGTTTTAGACGGCCGGCGGCTCGAATCGCATACTCTTCGGCAAAAGTGTTGCTGGAGAGCAGGTTTAGAGTCAAATCAGCAACTATGCTCTCTTTTTCAGGGTTTAAGGATGGGCCGATGAAGTCTAAAAGTTCCGGTTTTTCTTTAAGGAGTGAAAGATCATTGTCAAGCAGGAGATCATTAAAGAAAGTTCGCGGATAAAGCGTCTTAAGAAGGGTGAGACCGGAAAGTCGCGGTTCACGCTCAGGGATGGCGCAGATTAAGGGCAGACTAAGATTTGGCGGAAAGATTCTGACGGCGGTTGCAGTGGCCGCATCTACTGCTTTATTACGTCTTAAAAGAGAGTGAAAATAGTCGAAAAAAGAGGCTTCCGAATGGTTGTTGATGAGTGGTTTTTTCAGGCGTTGAGTTTCGAGGTCACCGGTCTCCGGAGCATCAACTCCGATCACCTCCAAGGCCAGCAGCAAGAAATGGTTGCTTCCTAAAAACCAAGCCGCCGTTAAGATCAGGTGGAGGTTTACATCACTGGCACCATTGAGACGTCCCGCCATCTCTCTGCACAAGGCGCGAGCCTGTTTATGTTCACCCGAGGAGCAGGCAAAATCGCGTAACTCCAGTTGGGTTTGGTGAAAAATTTCAAGAACCCGCCAGCGCAACTCCCAGTTTTCCGCGAGCAGGTCATTGATAATGTTGGATGAGGGAACCAGTTGTCTCATTTTTGCAGATATTTACAAATAAAAAACACCATCTTTGTAATAATGATCCATTTCAGCCTATATCCAGTTTTGGACATATTGAAGCAGGATTTATTGGCGATTGTCAATATTGATGGGTTCTGCGAGAAAGCTGTTTATGGTTGTGTGTCAAAGCCGTTAGTTGAGAGCTCTTGTTTTTTGTTTTACTAAAATAATTGGGTTGGTATTTTAAATGTTTTTTGTTATGGTTTGGGGGTCTGGATCAGTATGCACTGACAAGCTTTTCACTTCTATAGTAATCATACACTAAGAGGTGATCTGTAACAACTGTAAACTTTATACTTATTTTTTTAATAAGGGATTGTACCGTTAATGGGGAATGAAGTCATGGAATTTGACCGGGGTTTTTTGGCCCATCTTTTGACAGATGACTTGGTGGCGATGGGTTTTGACCTAGACGATGGGAGTGAGGTTGTCGAGGCTTTTTGTGAAGCGCTTGAAGAGTACCTTCCTGAATTAAGAAGCGCAGTGGCTGCTGCTAAGATTCAGGAGGTTGGTTTTTTTGCTCACGCTCTGAAAGGGACCTTCAATAATTTTAGTGTTCCTCAATTTGTTTGTTTGGCGGAACTGTTTAAAGATATGGAAGAAGAAGCTGGAGGTGACGGTAGTTTTGAGATTATCACTGCTTTGATGGGTCAGATTGAGAGTGAGTTGAAGGTCTGCATTAAGTGACTGAATCAATAAACCGAAGCCGCCGGCCATAGAATTAATTGAGGGAAGATTTCGAGCAGGATTATGGTGATGATGTAGGTTGGCAGGAAATAGGCGATACCTTTGAATATAGTAGTCAGCGGAATGTCTTCGGCAATGCCGGCGACGACATAGGCGTTGACGCCAACCGGTGGAGTGATAGCGCCCATGGTCGTTACTATGGTAATCAAAACCCCGAACCAGATCGGGTCGAAGTTGAGCTTTACGGCCAAAGGACAGAAAATTGGGATTGTGATCAGCAGCAGGCCCAGAGCGTCCATGATGGCGCCGCCGATGATAAAGACCAGGATGATGATCCACAGGATAAAAACCGGTGCTACCGGCAGGGAGGCGGCCCATTCGGCAATTGCGTAAGGCAACCTGGTTAAAGCCAGAAAACGGCCGAAGATGACGGCGCCGGCAATAATAATGACAATAAAGCTTGAGATTTTCAGGGTATCATTTATTGCCGTAACGAATTTTTCATAAGAGAGAGAGCGACGAAAAAGAGTTAAAATCAGGGCGCAGAATGAACCAACGGCCCCGGCCTCACTAGGAGTGAAGAAGCCGACAAAGAGCCCGCCCATGACCAGGCCGAAGAGGAGCAGCATCTCGAAAGAGCCTTTAAGCGAGAAGATTTTTTCTTTAAAGGTGGTTTTCTCACCTGGTGGCCCCCAGTCGGGGTGACGACGGCAGATGACAATGATAGTTATAATTAGAAGGGCTGCGAGTATCAGGCCGGGAATGATACTGCCGAAAAAAAGTTTGGCGATCGATTGTCCTGTGTAGATTCCGTAAACAACCAGGACAATGCTCGGCGGGATGACAACGCCCAGAGTCGACCCGGCTGCTATTGAACCGGTAATCAGGGTTGGGTTGTAGCCATATTTTCGCATTGAAGGCAGGGCCACCGAGGTCATGGTGGCGGCGGTGGCCGTGTTGGAGCCGCTGATTGCGGCAAAACCGGCACAGGCAGCGACCGTTGCCATCGCCAGCCCTCCGCGAGTCGCCCCCAGCCAGGCATAGGCACAGCTGTAGAGTCGGTTGTTGACATTGCTGTGAAAACAGATATGACCCATAAAGATAAAGAGTGGGATAATGGTTAGACCATAGGAGGAGAAGGTTGTCCAGAGGTCATTGCCGATCAGGGCCAGGGCGGCATCTAAAGAGATCAGCCAGGCGACTCCGGCAAAACCGGTGAGGGCCATCGCAAAGCCGACCGGAATCTGGAGCAGCAGCATGCCTGCCATCATTAAAAAGAGACCAATGATGCCGACGGTTTCAGGACTCATGGTCGCTCTTTAAGGTTAGTGGGAAGTTTTTGCAGACTTAAGCCCAGGTCTGAAAAGAGTACCAGGGCGAGAAATGCGAAACCAAAAGCGGTCAGGTAGATAAAGGGATAGAAGGTCAGGTGCAGGGTTTCCGAAGTCTCGCCGGAGCGGCGGACAGTATCTCCCCAGGCCCAGGTCTGCCAAGCGGCCAGACTAAAAAAGAGGGCTCCGCAGAAATGGCCGATCGTGGTGGTCAATCGGCGCCAGCCGGGAGTGTATTTACGCGTTATTATATCAACAATAATATGTTTTTTTTCGAGTTGCGCACTGCCCAAAGAGAGCGCGATGGTGATAGCCCCGAGATAGCCGATTATCTCAAAAGAACCCTTTAACGGATGCCATAAATTGCGGCAAACAACGTTGGCAAAACCGATGACCACCATCAGTAATAGTGAAATTCCGGCCAGGAGTAGTTTTATTTGCTGAAACTTGATTAGAAAACTACGAAAGTTATCGTTTTTCATCTTTTCTATCCCGGCTTAGCCGAAATCAGTCAGGTGCTTTTTAAAGAGTTAAGAAGACACAAAGAGCACGAAGTTAAGAGATACCTTTCTTCGTGCTCTTTTTTGTCTTCGCAGTGAAAAATATTAACTATTTTCCGAACTCTTTTTCGTATTTGACCCTGAAGGTTTGGAGATCTTTGAGAAACTCTTTGCCGGGCAGTCCGGCTTTGGCGGTCTTGCTCAGGTAGGCATCGGTCATGAAGCGTACCTTTTCAGTAATAACGCTTTTTTCCGCCGGCGTGATAGTCTTGATCTTGACCTGGTGGGTATTTTCCGACCAAGCCAGGGCTTCCTTAACATGATCATCTTCATAGTTACCGGTCCATAGTGCTTGTTCGCGACCCAAGTCGTTGAAGATCTTTTGCAGTTCGGGACTTAATGACTGCCATTTTTTCAGGTTCATGACGACAGCAAATGAAGTTGTCGGACCGTTGACAATCGTGACATGGCCGCAGAGTTCGGCAAATTTGAAATCCTTCATGATTTCGAGTGAGGAAAAAATACCTTTGACGACCCCCTTCTGCAGGGCTTCCGGCGCGGCCGACATCGGCATGGCAACCGGTACAGTTCCCATCGCTTCAAGGTAGCGTCCGGAGATGCCGGTTCCCCTAATTTCCATCCCTTTAAGTTCCTCAAGGTTCGCTCCGGAACTTTTGAGCATCAGGTTGGCCGGGGCGCATGTGAACATAGTCAGAACCTTGACTCCTTTGAGGCTCTCCGGTTGATATTTTTCATAGAGGTCCCAGAGAGTGGCACTGGCAACCGCAGCACTTGTAAAACCGACCGGCAGGTCGGCCCCTTCCATCAAAGGGAAACGGCCCGGCAGGTAGGGCGGACAGAAACAGCCGATATCGGCGAGGCCTTTTTTTACTCCGTCAAGCATGTTTTTGGCGCCGAGCAGGGTGCCTCCGGGAAAGGTCATGACTTTGACCTGACCGTGGCTGCGTTTCTCTACCTCTTTGGCCCAGCGCTCCATCTGAACACAGGGAAAGGTCGGGGCCGGGGGAAAATTGGCGTAATTTAAGGTCAGGGTTCCGGCCCCGGCTACGGGAGCCAAACTCAACATGATACCGGCAAGGGCAATTAAAGCAGTGATTTTTTTGGTGATGCTGGATAGTTTCGTCATGGCTTCTTCCTTCTCATTTTTAAAGCGGTGATCTTTTCACCTTGAGGTTTCTATAAACCGCCTCCCATACTTTCTTTTGAGAGATGATGCAACTATTTTCTAGCTGTAGCATCTACTTAGGTGAATGCTGTGTTGTGATGGTGGAGAATCGTCGGTTGACAAAAAAAGGGAGATGTTTTAGAGCTTGGCCCGCTTGTTGGAGTATTACAGTGTACTTTTTGAAAATGAGAATGAGAGGAAAGATGTTAAAGAGATATGCCCCCAAAGTTAAAAGTCACAAGGAGCTGGTTGGGCTTCAGCTTGAACGGCTCTCCTGGACTTTAAATCATGTCTATAGCCATAGTGATTTCTATCGCCGTCATTTTGCTGCGGCCGGCGTTTCTCCTGAGGAGTTTTCGTCGCTGGACGATTTTCGACGTTTCCCTTTAACCACTGCCGATGATTTTCGGGACGGCTACCCATTGCCGTTTCAAGCGGTTAGCAACCGAGAAATTGTACGGATTCATGCCTCTTCCGGAACCACTGGCAAGCGCAAGGTCGTTGCCTATACGCAAAAAGATATCGATGACTGGCTGGAGATGTTTTGTCGTTGTTATGAGATGGCCGGCCTGAGCGAAGAGGATCGAGTGCAGATCTGTGTCGGATACGGGGTCTGGACGGCAGGGGCTGGTTTCCAGCTCGCCTGTGAGCGCTATGGGGCGATGGCTCTGCCGACCGGGCCGGGAAATCTTGACATGCAATGTACCTTCCTGGTAGATTTTTCGACTACGGTACTCTGCTGTACTTCATCAATGGCTCTGCTCTTGGCGGAGGAGGTACACCGTCGAGGCTTGCGTGACCAGATAAGTTTGCGCAAGGTTATCTGCGGCTCTGAACGAACCAGTAAGGCGATGCGTCGGCGTATTGTTGAACTTTTAGGGTTGGAGGAGTTTTACGACATTCCGGGTTTGACTGAAGTCTACGGCCCTGGTACCGGTTTGAACTGTAGTCAAAGTAGCAATATTCACTATTGGGCTGATTACTATTTCCTCGAATTTCTCGATCCCGAAACCCTGGAACCGGTGGCTGAAGGCGAAGTCGGTGAGATGGTTTATACAACTCTTTACAAGGAGGCGACCCCACTGGTCAGATATCGCTCTCGTGACCTGGCCCGAGCTGTTCCAGGGCCTTGTCCCTGCGGCTCTATCATGCCGCGACACAGTGAAATTTTAGGGCGTAGTGATGATGTTTTTATTATTAGGGGGGTCAATGTCTATCCCAGTGAGATCGATTCTGTTCTCTCCGGCATAGCGGGGCTTGGCAGTGAATACCAGATCCACCTTGACCATCAGGAAGATGGCCGTGATTATTTGAAGCTCAAGGTTGAACGTCAAGTGGGAATAGTCGCAGATCAAGATGGCTCTTTGAGTGGGGAGTTGATAAGTCGCATCAAGCATCGCCTCATGGTTACCCCTAAGGTCGAGTTGCTGGCTTACGGAGAGCTGCCCCGCAGCGAACGTAAAACCAGAAGAGTTTTTGACCGGCGTTATGATTAGAGAAAAGGTATTTAGAAGGAAGGCCTGCATCCCGGTAAATTTGTTACTTGTGCCGGGACGCAGGCCGCGGGTTTATGAGATTAAGGGTGTTACGGACTGTCGGATTCAAAAACCTGGTAGGCAAATCCTCCATCGGGACCGCCAACGAAAGCGGTTACGTAGAACTCTTCATCGCCGGTATGAGAAAAAATTACGGAGCCCCTGTCTGAAGGCAGGGTTTTGGTGCCTTCGCCAGTGTATAGGGTAGAAAGCAGGTCAACCTGCATGGCGTGTCCTGCTATTTCATCGAGGTTGGTAGAGTAGGTGATGAAGATACCAGGGATTGCAGTTTTGACTGGGGGGTCAAATGACGGTAGATTGTAACCCGAAACTCCTTCATCCGTCGTGAAAGAGAGCTTCATGTCGGTAATCGGGTCGCCGCTTTTGTTGGTAATCGCAATGCCGGTCCACCAACCATCTCCAGAGACAACATAGGGAACTTCAACCTGTTGTGCCGAAAGGGCATAGGAGCTGCTCAAAATCAGGGCACACAATAGTGTGGCAGCGATCAACAAAGTCCGTTTTTTCATCATTCTTTTCTCCTTTTGCTTTAAAAACGTTGATTGATCTTATGAGGTTAATGTATCATAAAAACCTGTGAATGCAACTTTTTTTGTTGAAAACTGCAATGAAATACAAAAAACTAAGCCAGTAAATTCAATATCATAATAGGGAGATGAGTTATGCCATACGTCAATATCCGGGTAGCCGGGCAGCTTGAACGTGAACAGAAAGCCGAAATTTGTGAAGGGGTGACTGAGGTGATTTCCAGAGTAGCCAATAAACCTAAAGAGTCGATTATAATCTTTATTGATGAAGAGGAGAGTGATAATATCAGTAAGGGTGGGGTGTTGCTTTCCAGCCTTTCGCAGTAAACTTTAGTGCCTTACAGATTATTTTCTGCACAAAAAAACAAGATTTAATAATCAGAAAATGTTCTGATAAAAGCACTTATTTGCGGGCCGATAAAGCCCATTTGGGTTGCGGGATAAGTCCCCGCATTCGACCCTTTGCTGCGGTGGAAAAAGGTGTAGCCGATTTTTTTCTTGCAATCCGGACAAAATGTGTTATGTTTAATGGGTAGGTCACGAATGTGAACTTATAAAGGGAGTCAGGCATGAAAAAACTGTTCAAATTTTTGTTTATTGCAGGATTGCTTTTTGTCGGTTTACTTGTCATTGCCGGAATTGTTCTCAAAGTTTATCTTAGCGAAGAGCGTCTGCGTACTCTGATCTTGCCGCCTATGCGTGAGGCTTTAGGGCGTGAAGTTGAGGTTGCCTCTTTAAAAGTCGATCTTTTCAGTGGCATCAAGGTTGCCGGGATGGTTGTTAAAGAGGCCGACGGCAAAGCTGACTTTGTTACCGTTAAAGAGTTCAGTCTGGGGTATAGCCTCTGGCCTTTGCTCGAGAAAAGATTGGAGATTAGTCGGGTCAGGATTGACCGGCCATCTATTAAGGTCTGGCGTAATCAGGAAGGCCTTTACAACTTTAGCAATTTGAGGCCTCTTCAGACTGGAGATAAATCTTCCGGCAGCGAATCGGACAAAAAATCTGCACAGCCGAAGGAGGCCTCTGACGCCTTGCCCTTGGCCCTGGTGGTGCAACACTGTGAAATTACAGATGCTTCCCTCTCATTTTATGATGAGATGGGAGAGCTTCCCAAAGTGGATCTGGAAGCAACCCTGAAAAGCCGGTTGGATCTTGGGGACCTCAAACCTGAGTCGATCAACGGTGAAGGCAACCTCAACTTTTCTCTGACCGCTGAATACCAATCCCTGACCCCTGAAGTTCAAGGCACGATCGAGTTTGACCGGCAGAAAATGGTATACCGGGTGCTTATCAAGCAGGCAAATGAGGAGTGTACCGTAAGTGGTTCGGTGAGCGATTTTATGGCGGTCAAGCCGGCGCTAGTTCTTAATCTCGATTCACCTCGACTTGATCTTGCCTATCTTGCGGCGCTTGGTCAGAAACTTTCAGCTTCCGGCAGTGCCGGCGGGAAACAAGCCCCAGCTAATGCGGGGGCAGCTGTTAATTCCGCTCCGTCGTCCCCGCCGTCAATAACGGCCCGCGGAGCGATAGATATAAAACAAGCTGTTTATGAAAACTACAAGGTCGAAAATTTTATCTTGAGCTATAAGTACCAGGATGCTCTTGTGACGATAAGTGACCTGCAAGGAGATGTGGCCGATGGTTCAATTGCGGCTGCGGCCACTATCCAACCATTTCTTTCGCAACCCGACTTTCAAGGGAACTTCTCTTTTTCCGATCTTCAGATGTCCGCTTTAATGGCGATGGCAAAACCTGCTTTAAAGGATAATCTGAGTGGAGCCGGGCATGGTCAATTCAAGTTCAGTGGTCGGGGGGTTGAAGCCGCAGCCCTTAAAAAGAGTTTATCTGTTGAAGGTGATTACGGTCTACGTCAGGGCGGTCTCGATAAGCTTCCTTTAACCAGGAGCCTCTCTCAACTTTTAGGACTGCCGGAGTTGGAAAATCTCAAGGTTGCCGATCTGACTGGTAATCTGCGGCTTAAAGATGGTCAGATCGACCTTAATAATTCCTGGAGTGGAGATCAGCTCAGCGGTCAGGCGCAGGGTAAAATAGGTCTTGATGGTGGTCTCGATCTGCCTCTTAGCCTGGTTTTGAGTAGCTCACTCAGTGCCAAGATGGCCCAGCGTTATCCATGGGTCAAAGAGACTTTTAATGACAAGCAGGAAGCCGCTGTCAGTCTCGGTTTGGCGGGAACTTTGTCAAGTCCTCGATTAAAGCTTGACGAAAAAATGCTACAGGAGCAATTACAGAAAAAGTTGGAGAAAAAACTATTCGAAAAACTGGATGAAAAACTTTCCGGTAAAGAGGGTGAGGCCGGCAACAAGGCCGGTGAAACTAAGCCTGAGGATGTTTTGCGTCAATTCTTGAAGAAGTAGTGGGCTAAGGCTTGGTGGGGCGGAGGTTTTTTCATGTTTACTTTCGCTTTTGCTGACCTTATTAAGAATAGTACTAATTTTTTAAAGGAGGTTAGATCATGGCATTAAGACTCTTATGTATGGATTGTGACTATGAAAAACATTTAACTCCGGATCAAAAAGATATCAAAGTTTGTCCCAAATGCGGCAAGACCAATATCCAGGTTTATGATGACGAACTCGACAAAGGAGCCCACTGTGCCGGAACGATTAATCCGGTAACCAGAAAGTAGATTTACAATCAAGGTAGCCTCAATTATTTTGACAAAAAAAAGCGGGTAATTTACCCGTTTTTTTTTGTCATCTTGGTTATATCGATTCCAATCTCCAGACCTTCTTATGGTCAACAACAAAAACCGTTGTTACGCCTTTTCTCACTCAGAAGGGTGCAACTGCAAAACCACCTTTACTTATTTTGGGAAATTTGCTAGTTCTGCCGGCCTGATTGCAATAGTTGCGGGGGAAATTAAACTTCGATCATGTTAGATGTCAGATTTTTAGGAGAGATAGAATGGCCGTTATTGTGCAATACATCGTGGTCAGAAATGGAGAGCAGAAGATGACTTTCACCTCCAAGAAAGAGGCCGATGCTTATGATAAAATTCTCGATATTTCCGATCAGATGTACACTTTTTTAGAGTCTTCAAAACTTGAGATGAGTGCTGAGCAACTTGAGGAATTATCTTTTTATCTGGCCAAGAATCGTGAAGCGGCCGTGGGCCTGCTGCGAGGTGGGAAAGCGAAAAGTGATCCGGCTGCAGTTCCGGTTGGCAAACGGGTAGGGTCCAGCCGAAAAACCGCAAAAACCGCAAAAGCCAAAAAGGCGGCGGCCCCTGCTGCGGGATCGGTTTTGAGCGGAGCATAGTTGGTTAAGATCTTTAATCTGTATAAAACAGTCTTGTTGGCGGTTTCTATCTTGCTTGTCTGGGGTGGCAGTGCTTGTCGTCAGCAAGATGCCAAGGCCGATTTTAATTTGAGAAACTTCGTCGATCTGGCTGGTGCTGGAGTTCGGGTCGGGATTGTCGATCCCGAATTGGGCCCTGCCGGTCGTTATGCCCGGCAGGTTCTGGAAAAGATGCACCCGGCGGAGTCGGAAACCGCGACGGCCATAGAAAATAATATTGTCACCTATGAGAGCCATGTTCGGGCTCTACTTGATAAGGTTTTACGGCATGAAATTGATGCCGGGTTTGTCTATCGCAGTGATACCCTGAAGGTTAAGGACGAAATCTCTATTATTGAGGTCCCTGCGCCTTTTACGGTCTCTCCTGAATATGCCCTGGCCCGCATGAAAGGGGCTGTAGCCCCGGCGGCGGCACTTAATTTTATTAACTGGCTGCTGCTGTCAGAACGAAAAGGCCTCTGGCAGGAGTACGGTTTTCGCCCTCTCTCTGCACAATCTCAAAATATCCCGTCTGTCGTGCCAACCTCAAGTACAAGCGATGTTCATGTTGAATTATCAGGCGAGAACCTAAAAGAGCCGCTTAGGATTTTTGCAGCGGCGGTTTTCTATGATGTTCTGCCGCAATTGGCTAAAGAGTATCGAAATGAGAGCGGGGTTGAAGTAGAATGTGAGTTTGCCGGTTCCGGAAAACTCTATCAAAAGCTTCTTCAGGGGGCGGTTGGTGCATGTGGTGCCGATATTTTTCTTTCGGCCGCACCCTCCTATGTTGTTGAGTTGGAACGGCAGGGGCTGGCCGATAGCGCCCGAATCTTTATGGGGAATGATCTTGTAGTCGCGGTTTCCAGTCGATGAAAATCTCCGCCTTTTCCGCCTTCATGACGCTGATCGTGCTGCTGGCGGGACTCTTTTTCAGTTCGCCTTTTGCCGCCCTGCTTAACTCTTTTGCGGCTGCTGACAGCTTAGGCCAGCTTTTTAACCGTCAGATCTTTATTGTGGTTACCACCAGCCTGGTGACAGCTTTGCTGGCAACCGGGTTGGCTGCAGTTGTCGGGACGGTTCTGGGGTACCATTTTACATTTCGCAAAAAGGCCGGCGGCCGCTGGTTGAAAACCTTCTTTTCTCTGCCTTTAGTCTTGCCGCCGTCGGCAGCCGGTTATATGCTGTTACTCGCATTTGGCCGCTATGGCCTAATAGGTGCGCCCCTCTATCAAGCCTTTTCTCTGCAGATAATGTTCACCACAGCGGCCCTGGTTCTGGCTCAGTTTTTTGTTATTACGCCATTGATGATGCAGGCCGCAAGCTCCGCCTTTCAGCAGGTGCCGGAATCGTTGGTTAAAGCCAGTCACTCTTTGGGTGCAAATGAGTATACGACGTTTGTCAAGGTTCTATTGCCGCTGTCGCGGCCGGTGCTGGTGGCCGGCGTGATTACCGCTTTTGCCCGGGCAATTGGCGAGTTCGGGGCGACCATGCTGGTGGCCGGGCGCTTGAAAACCATACCGATCATGATCTATGTCAAAGCGATGGGTGGTGATGCGGGAGTTGCCGATGGTCTCTCGCTGTTGCTCGTGCTGCTATCATTTATGGTGCTCTTGCTGGTTAACTTTCTTGGGGAGAAGCGCTGATGGCTCTGATCCTTGAAAATGTTTCACTTGCAATTGACCGGCATCAGATTTTGGAGCAAATCAGTTTTAAGTTGCCAATTGGTCAGTCGTTGGTGGTCTTGGGGAATTCTGGAGCCGGTAAGAGTAAATTGCTGGAAGTGGTCGCCGGTCTGATCAGTAATCAGGGGGGTCGGATCATTTTTGCGGGACAAGATATTGGGGCACTCTCTCCGCAGGAGAGAAAGATCGGCTTTGTGTTCCAGGATTATGCCCTCTTTCCAAATTTGACGGCCGAGGCGAATATTCTTTTTGGTCTGCAGGCTCGCCACGCTCCGGTTCGGGAGCAGGATAGATGGCTTAAGGCCGTTTCCATCGAACTTAAGATTGATCACCTGCTTAAGCGTTTTCCGGCCGAGCTCTCCGGTGGTCAGCAGCAACGGGTCGCTCTGGCTCGATGTATGGTGTTACGGCCGGATGTTCTTTTGCTGGATGAACCGCTCTCCGCCCTTGATGCCGCCAGTCGTGAGCGATTGGCTCTGCTCATGAAAAAAATTCAGAAAAAATATCGGGTGACGATGCTCTATGTCACCCATGACCATAATGAAGCCCGCTATATGGGTGATCAAGTACTGGTTATAGACCAGGGCCGGGCCGTTCAGATGGGGCGGCCGGAGGAGATCTTTGCCCGTCCGGTTTCCCGTTTTGTTGCCCATTTTACAGCGACCAGAAATATTCTGCCGGGACGGATCAAGGAGCGTTGTGGAGATGGCATGGCCCTGGTGAAGGTTGCCGGTTGCCAGCTCTTGTCAACTTCTTTTCCGGCCCGGGGAGAGGATGTCTGGGTTTGTATGCGGCCGGAGCATCTCAGTTTGATTGGGGCTTTGCCTGACATATCAAATGAATTATCAAATGAAATTTCGGGTGAAACGTTTGATAAAACATCTGGTGATAATCTTATTTCCGGTTATCGAATTTGCCAGATTATTCCCCAGAGTGGGGCCGCGGTGCTGGTTGAGTTGATGAGACGGGGAGAGCGCTTGATGGTGTTTGCTTCCAGCCGCAGAATTGAAAATCAGGGTCTCCTCAGCAATACCGAAGTCGAGCTCGCCGTGGCTGCCCGCCACGTTCACTGCCTGCCGCGGCAACCGGAGGATATTTACTGCCGGCCGGAGTAGTTAACGTTTATTATACATTTCTTGGTAATACTTTCTATAACTGCCGTCGCGGACCTGGTTGAGCCACTCCTGGTTGTCGAGGTACCAATCGATGGTCATCTCCATACCTTTGGCTAAATCGGTTTGGGGTTCCCAATCCAGATCCTTTTTAATCTTTTCCGCATCGATGGCGTAGCGCTGATCATGTCCCTGGCGATCACCGACAAACGTGATCAGCTCCTGGCGTGAACGACCATCAGGCAAAGGCCCTAAGCGGCGATCCAGGGATCTGCATAAAAGTCTGACCAGTTCGATGTTTTCCATCTCATTATGGCCGCCGATGTTGTAGGTTTCACCAGAGTTGGCAGCTCGCAACACAAGTTCCAGAGCCCGGCAATGATCCTCTACATAGAGCCAGTCGCGGACATTCTTCCCGTCCCCATAAACCGGCAGGTCGCGCCCCTCGAGGGCGTTGCTGATCATCAGTGGTATCAGTTTTTCAGGAAACTGGTAAGGACCGTAATTGTTTGAACAGTTGGTGATTAAGGTGTCGAGCTTGTAGGTGTGATGATAGGCTCGAACCAGATGGTCGGCTGAAGCCTTGCTGGCCGCATAAGGGCTGTTGGGGCTGTAGGGAGTTTCTTCAGTAAAGTAGCCTTCCGCTCCCAGCGAACCGTAGACTTCATCGGTTGAGACCTGAAGAAAACGACACTTGTTGCCTGCCGCACAGTAAGCTCGAAAGGCCTCCAGCTCTGTAAAAGTGCCGACGATATTGGTCTCGATAAAGGCAGCCGGTCCGGTAATGCTGCGGTCAACATGAGATTCAGCAGCAAAGTTTACAATAAAGTCCGGTCTCTCCTTCTCCAGCAGTTCATCAATTAGTTTCCGGTCGCCGATATCGCCATGGGCGAAAGTGTAACGGGAATCGTTTTCCAGATCCTTGAGGTTTTCAGGGTTGCCGGCGTAGGTGACAGCGTCGAGGTTGATAACCTGATAGTCTGAAAAATCGTCAATCAGCAGGCGGATGAAGTTACTGCCGATAAAACCAAGCCCACCGGTAACCAGAATTGTTTGCATGACTTTTGTTATCCTTTTTTGGTTGTAACTTAATTATTGAATTGGGGTTATTACCCTATACTTCTCTCTCTTCCTGGAGAATCTCTTCAAGGTAGCTCCGGTAAGGGGAGTTCGGCATCTTTCGCAGGACATTTTCAAGGCCATTCTGGTCAATGAAGCCCATGCGCCAAGCGACCTCTTCGAGACAGCCGAATTTTAAACCCTGGCGCTGCTCCAGAGTGCCGATGAAGTGGCTCGCTTCGAGCAAGCTTTGATGGGTTCCGGTATCGAGCCAGGCAACGCCGCGGCCGATCTTTCTGACATTGAGCTCATTTTTTTCGAGGTAGATTCGGTTTAAGTCGGTAATTTCCAGTTCGCCGCGGGCCGAAGGCTGCATGGCGGCGGCCAGGTCGGCAACCTGGTGGTCGTAGACATAGAGGCCGGGAACCGCGAAATTCGACTTTGGCTGTTGAGGCTTCTCCTCCAGGCTTATGGCCCGGCCGGTCCGGTCGAATTCAACCACGCCATAGCGTTCCGGGTCTTTGACATAGTAACCGTAGATCAGGGCTCCGCTGGAAAAGTTGCGAATAGGTTCAAGAAAAAGGTATTTCCCATAGAAGATATTGTCACCAAGAATCAGGCAGACCGGCTGTTTGTCGATGAACTCGCGACCCAGGATAAAAGCCTGGGCAATGCCTTCAGGTTTATCCTGGACAGTGTAGGATATCTCAATGCCGAGATCGGAGCCGTCACCTAAAAGATCTTTGAAACGTGGCAGGTCATGAGGGGTTGAGATGATCAGAACCTCGCGGATACCAGCCATTATGATGGTTGACAACGGGTAATAGATCATGGGTTTGTCATAAATCGGCATTAACTGCTTACTTGCAACTTTTGAAAGCGGGTATAGTCGACTGCCGGCTCCGCCGGCCAGGATAATTCCTTTGCTTACAGACATATTTGATCTTGCTCCTTAAAAAATTTGCTATCCATCAGGCAAATTCTTAACTTAATCTTCATTCCGGCAAAAGCCGGAATCCAGTGATTTCAATACCTCTTTATTTGCCACAGAATTCGGGCTTCTCTTTTTTCAGAAA
>JANTGZ010000003.1 GCA_024762675.1 Thermodesulfobacteriota bacterium
GATATCTTCAGTTATGCTTAATGTCATCTGATTACCTCGTAATGTTTTATTAGCGCTTTATATGATGCTTTTAGTATGTAATATTTAGTGATTAAAATCAAGATTATTCTACAGTTGCTTAAATTTTTTGTAACTATTCAGCGTAGTTCTTCCGCCTCTTTTTGCGGAGGGGGCGGGGGGGTGGTTTTTCGGAGCGTCTCGGAAAGATTTCGTCGTTTTTATCAGCGAGCGAGAGCCCATTAGCATTGCAACTGTTTGAGCGCAGCGAGTTTTGCAATGCGGGCGAAGCGAGCGCTGGAAAAACAGAAATCTTAACGTCGAAGCGGAGAAAAGCCGCCCCTGACCCCGGAAATTCAATCTCGCTGAATAGTTACAAACAATCATCTATCAAGCCAAATGTTTTCCACCAACTTCGACGAAAAAAGCCGCTCGACCACCGGCAGAGGCCTCGGCTTAAGCCTGGAATACTTCGGCCGTCAAAACTTCAGCCTGAGCTTCCAATTCAAGTTTCATCCCTAAAGAGGTCACTCGCCCTAAAAGCTATCCGCGTTTGAAATTACAGCGACTGAGTTTCTCTCTTATGGCATCATTGCTCCAGGTAAAAAGCGGCCATTTTTTTTCTTGCCAGGTGTAATGATTCATTAACGTCCTCTTATCGCTTCATATTATGAAGCGATAAGAGCCTATTTACACTTCATAAGCAAAGATTTTCTCTCTCATCTTTCGTAAACTTTACCAAAAAGTAAAGTTCCGGTCAAACTGCGGTAAATTTCATCGTGTATAACAGAGTTGTAATCTGAACGACTCTTTTTACCGCACAAAAAAGAGCTTATGGTGAACATAGTGAAAAATCGAGGAGATTTATATGCGTAACTTTAGCAGAATTTTGCGGCATCCGGGATGGTTAATTTTGCTGCTGGTGGCCCTCACCGGTTGTGCCACTTATCAACCCGAGCATCTGACTCCGGAAAAAGTGGCGGCGGGATTAGAACCTCCAACTATGCCGGCAGTTCGAACTCAGGCCGCAAGTTTTAAGCATCCTCTTTTACCGGAGGTGGCGTTTGATGACCGGGATGGCTTCGGGCCGGATGAAGTGGCGGTTTTGGCGGTGATTACTAATCCGCTTCTGCGGGCGGCCCGGGATCAGCGCGGCATCGCTTTAGCCCAGCTTCTGATTGCCGGGATTTTACCCAATTCGCAACTCTCTTACGGTTTGGCAAGCCCGACCGGGAGTCATACCGGCGGCCTGGTTAACAGCTTTGATCTGGGTTTAAGCTGGAATTTCAGCTCTCTGATTTCACGCCCGGCCCGGCTGGATGCGGCGCAGGCGCACGCAAAATCGATTGATCTTGAAATTGCCTGGCAGGAGTGGCAGGTGGCTGAAGCCGCCCGTTTGCATACATTTCAGCTCTGTAATGCCAAAAAAGCTCTGGCAGTAGCCCGGCAAAGTACAACCGAACTCAATAAATTGAGAGATCAGGTTAAACTGGGGGTTGAGCTTAAAGTTAAAACCACGCTGGAACTGGCGACCGCTGAAAACCAGCTGCTGGAAGCGCGAAATCTACTTTTACAGGCACAAACCAAAGTCGAGCAGGAACGACTGGCCCTGAATCGCAGCTTGGGCTGGCCCGCAGAAAAGGTAATTAATTTAGAGAAAAATATTACTCCCCGAATCGAATCGTCTTTAACGGTGCAAACTTTGACTCAGGAGGCGGCAAAACAACGGCTTGACCTGGTTGCCTTGAAACTTGGCTATGAAAGTCAGGAGGCCCGGGTTCGGGCGGCAATCCGCTCTCAATTTCCCCAGATAAGTTTAGGCTTAACCCGAGGCAAAGATACGGATGGGCTGAGGACAATCGGTTTCGGGGTTGATCTTGAGCTGCCGATTTTCGATCGTAATCAAGGTGCTATTGCAAAAGAGCGGGCCAGCCGCAAACAGCTATTCGACGAATACCTGGCCCGTCTCTTTACCACACAATCCGATATTAACCAACTTGCCCGCACCATCAAGTCAACCCAGGCGCAAATTGCGGCCTACGACATCGCTTTAGCGGCGCAAAAGAAGTTATGCAAAAAATATCGCCAGGCAGCGGCCCTGGGGGAAATAGATATTTTCTCTTACTATCAAACGCAAAATGCTTTGTTACAAAAACAGACGCACAAAATTGCACTGGAACAACAGCTGATTGACTCCGGCATCGCTTTAGAGATCGCCTCAGGCCGTTACGGCCTTGTCGTTAGCAAAACTCCGCTGACAACCTTAAAATCGACAGACATGACAACCACAATGGAGGCCTCCAAATGAAACGTAAAACTAATGCTATTTTAATTGGTTTGGGAATTTTTTCTGCGCTGGCGTTCTTTAGTTTGAGTATCGATCCCGCCGGCTCGCAAGCTGCCAATCAAAAAACGGAAGAAAGTAAACTAAAAGAGTCTGACCTGATGCAAACCGCGCTGCCTCAACGCCGCAATTTCAACGCCACCAGAGCCTGGTTTGGTCAGGTCAAAAGCCTTAATAAAATATATCTTAAAACTTTGGCAGATGGCCGAATTGTCAGTATCAAACGGGAGGAGGGCGAGAAGGTTAAGGCCGGTGATGAGATTATGACCCTCGGCGGCCCAATGGTTGAAAATCGTTTACAGGTTTTACAACGTCAATCTAAAAACCTTAAGAAACAATTGCTCCGCGCCCGGAAGCTGCGCAACCTAAAACAGGCCGCAGCCAAACAGCAGATGGCAAGTATTGATGAATTGAATCAGGTTTTAGGGCTCTGTGACCGTTTGCAAAACGAGCTCGACAATAACCGGCAGAACTTATTGCAGTTAGAGAGTGCGATTCACATAAAAGCCTTAGACAACGGTATCTTTACGTTACGCCGGGTCGCGGTCGGTCAGGATGTGGCGCAAGGTGAAATTCTGGCTGAGATTATCACTCCTGGACAGATATATATTGGCGCCACCTGTTTTCCGCCGGAGGGAACCACCCTTACCGGAAAAACGGTATTCATCAATCGCAATACTGAAAAACCTGTGCCCGCCACAATCACGACCGTTCTTCCACAACGAACTGCGGCCGGAGCCCAGGCGCTGCGGATTACCGCGGCCGCTCTGAATCAGTATCTGCAACCCGGAGAGACGGTTTCCGGTACCGTTATTCTGGCACAGCATCAAAAGGTTCTGGCCCTGCCGGAGAGTGCTATCGTGCGCGACGAAAAAGATTCAACCTTTATCTTTACCCGGCAAAAATCGGGCTTTAAGAAAAGGAAAGTAACTACCGGTTTAAGCGACAAAGGCTGGGTCGAAATTGTCTCTGGAATTACGGCAACAGATGAGATCGTAATCTCCGGTGCATACGAACTTTTTTATCAGAATTTCAATAAAATTTATAAGGTAGTTGACTAATGCGAGCTTTACTGAAAATCTTTGTCAAAAAACCTCTGGCGACTCTCTTGATTGTAATCTTTATGGCCATTTCCGGGATCTACGCAGCCCGGCATATGCCGGTTGATCTTTTCCCCAATTTGGAGATTCCGGTCGTAAATATTATTACCCATTATCCTGGGGCCGGCCCGGCGGATATGGAAAGATTGGTAACCCGGCCGATTGAGGATGAAATCCGCACTATTCCCGGAGTTAAACGTGTGGCTTCGACTTCGGCCCAGGGTCTGGCACAGGTGACGGCGGAATTCAGCTGGGGGACAACGGTACGGGATGCCCGGCAGTTGGTTCAGTCCCGACTGGCTCGGCTCAGTGGCCGGCTGCCGGCCGAAGCCGCGCCCCGGCTGGAGAATATTGGCACTACTTTAGAAGAGGTTTGCGGTTATGTCATCTATGGCACCAATGACCCGGTAACCTTGCGTAATCGGGTACGGCACGATCTTGTCGGCCGCTTGATGAACGCTGCCGGAGTCTCTTCGGTCGAGGTTTTAGGCGGCGATAAACGCGCTTTCTATCTGGAAATTAAACCGCAGGCGTTGATCCATCTTAAGCTCACAATTGCCGATATTACGACCATTTTAGAGAAACACAATATCGCTGCGGTTACCGGCTATCTCGATCAATCCGGCAAAGAGTACCTGATTCGCGGCGATGCCCGGCTCAAGGATCTCGATGATCTTAAATCTCTGCCTCTGCGTCAGGATGGCGCAAATTCAATTCTCTTAGGTGATGTTGCGAAAATCTATGCCGGCACCGCGCCGCGCCACTATGTTGTTCACGGTGACTGCCGGCCGGCGGTGGCGATTATTGTCAGAAAACAGCCCGGAGCCAGCACCATTAAAGTAGTCAGCAGCGTCGATAAAGCGCTTGCCGATCTGGCCCGCCTGCTGCCGGGCAACGCCCATATCAAAAAATTCTATGATCAGTCCGAAATCATCAAAGCTTCCCGCGATGAAATTATCTACGATCTTTTAATCGGGGCCCTGCTTGCCGTTCTGGTTCTCTATTTCTTCCTGGGCTCACTAAAACCAACCCTGATTGTGGCGCTGACGATTCCGGTAACTTTTCTCGCCACAATCGCCATTATGCAGGGTTTGGGGATGAGTCTTAATGTGATCACAATGACCGCCTTAACCTTGGCCATCGGGATGATTGTTGATGATGCAATTGTGGTTTCCGAAAATATTTTTCGCCACGCCGAATTCAGCCCGGATGCGGCTCAAGCGAGCATTGATGGGGCTTTCGAGATTGCCGGCCCCGATGCTTCCGGCACCTTGACAACGGTAGCCGCATTTTTGCCGCTCTTATTAATGACCGGCATCGCTGCAGTCTTTATGCGCCCGTTCGGCCTGACTATCAGTGCCGCTTTAATCATTTCGCTATTTCTCTCACTAACAATGGTGCCCACCCTTTTTGGCCGCCTTAAAAAACTAAAGGAGCGGCGCCAAAATTTTCTCGGGGCCCGGCTTTTAAACCGTCTCGATGCGGCCCTGCAAGCAACCCTAAAACACTCTTTTCAACATCGAAAAAGTGTCTTATGCCTGGCCGTACTCTCCTTAGGTATTGCCGGACTGGCAGCATTCCTGGGTAAGGCCGCCGTGTTACCGCCGATTGACGAGGGCGCAATTCTTATTGAATATGTTATGCCGCCCGGAACCTCACTCAAAGAGAGCAATCGCATCGGCGACCGCCTTGATCATATAGCTTTGGCTGACAAAGCGGTAGCTTGTGTCTATCGCCGCACCGGTTCACCCGGCGACGGTTATCAACTCGAAGGGGTTAATAAAGGTGAATTACTGATTAAACTCAAAGAGAAAAAGGTTCGCACCCGTGATGTTGAAGCGATAACCCGGAGCCTAAAGAGATCTTTTGCCAAAATTCAAGGCCCGGTTTTTCTTTACCATCAGCCGACGCAGGAGAAGATCGACGAAAGTTTTTCCGGCCTGCCGGCACTTTTTGGTGTAACCATTTACGGTACTGACGTTAATAAACTTATCACACTCGCCAACCAGGTCGAAGATATTCTGACAACTGAGACGGCGGTTGCCAACGTTGTCAACAATACCAAAATCAAGGTGCCGCAGATCGATATCCGGATTAACTACCCGGCCCTGGCACAATTTGGCGTTGACGTTGCCAATGTTTTAAATACCTTGCAGGCGGCCCGCGCCGGAATGACGGCGACCCGGATTATCCGTCAGAAAGAGGAGGTTTCGGTGTTGGTTAAACTTAAAACCTCCGGTACGCCCGATTTGGAAAAACTCGCCCAACTGCCGATAATCACGGCTGCAGGTGGGTGGGTGCCGTTGGCAAAAGTGGCAACTCTGAAATTAAGCCACGCTCCGGCCGCGATCACCCGGCTGAATGGTCAGCGTCAACTAACGCTCTTAGCTGAAGTTGACGGCAACATTCTCGATGTCGTTAAAAATCTTAAGGATAAATTTAAGGCCATCAATCTGCCGCCGGGCTACAGCATCGATTTCACCGGGCAATATCATGTAATGATTGAAACAGCGATTGAGATGATCTTTGCGGTGCTCGCAGCAATGGCCTTAATCTATCTGATTATGGCGATTCAGTTCAGCTCCTGGAAACAGCCTCTGATAATTCTCGCAACGGTGCCGCTCTCTCTGGTCGGCGCCCTGATCGGACTTTTCTTAAGCGGCCAGGGGCTCGATATCTCAGTCGGCATGGGTACGGTAACTCTGGTTGGCATTGCGGTCAATAACGCCATCGTCCTGATTGACTTTGCCAACCAGGAGGTCAAAGCGGGTAAAACCCGGGCCGCAGCCCTGCTTGCAGCCGCCTCAGTCCGCCTGCGTCCAATCCTTCTGACCACGTTGACGACAATTGCCGCCCTTTTGCCGACCGCAATCGGCACCACGATCGGCTCTAAAATTTTTCAACCCTTTGCCATCACGGTAATCGGCGGCCTTCTGGTCGGCATTCTCGCAACCTTGATAGTCGTCCCGACGATTGCCTCAAGTTCGTAAGGTGTAAGTGACAGTGAACTTCAAACCAACCAGCTGATCTCTGCAAAGAAACCGCCCCCCCCGGTTTCTTTGTCCCAAAATATCAAATCTTCACAAACCCTTCACAATAGAAGCACTATAGACAACCCAAACCATAATGGATACACAACTTAGTCTTTTATGCCACAATCGCGCCTCGGACAGACTATCACCCTTCAATTTTAAGTTTTCACGGCAAAGCTCTATCAAGTAGAGAAGCTTACCCCGATCTACGGGATCAAAAATGATAATGTCTTAATCATGTTTTCTTGCAGACCATCAAGGACTACCGGAGAAAAGAGCCATAAGCCAAGAATGTGGGGTTGTCCTCTGACCCCACTTCTACTACTGGCGACAGTTCTGCGCATAATCTCTCTATCCAGAGAACCTCTTATTAATCCAGATGGCATTGCCTATATCCTGCAAGCCAAAGCTTTCTACCTGCAACAAGCCGATCAGATCCTGACAGCTTACCCCTACCCGACCAATCTATCATTGATGATTGCCGGAATCTATCATTTTTTGGGAGACTGGATCCTGGCCGGACAATTGATATCCCTATTTTTCAGCCTGCTAACAATTATACCTCTCTATTCTCTTAGCCGAATTTTTTGGTCCCGCTGGATATCATTTTCAATCGTCACCCTTTATGAGGTCTCACCCGTGTTCGTTGAACTTTCCCATGGGATTATCAGAGGCCCGCAATTCTGGTTCTTTCTAGTTCTCGGACTTTGGGGATTCTGCCGTTTTCTGGATCTAAAAGAACCGCCCCGCTACTACTTATTGATTACCTCTTTTGCCTTCATCATGGCGGCTTGGAGCCGCATTGAGGGGCCGCTCCCTCTACTGCTGGCAACCTGCTGGCTCCTCATTTTTTCTCATTATCGCAAAAGTCGTTGCCGGGTTACCTTTTTTTGCCTTTCTGCTTGATTCTGCTCTTTTCGGGATTGCTCGCTTATAGTCAGGACTGCCCTTCAATCTACGCCCTGAAAATTATAGCCCAAGGTTTAAACGATCGCCTGCTGGCCGCAATGAACCGTTTCATATGGCTTCTAAATGCCCTCCTAGACTTAAAATGCAACCCGCCACAAGGTGTCGCCCCCAACTTTTTTGATGAGCTCAGAAACCTGATTTGTTTTCTGGCCTTAGGGGTGACCAGCCATTCTCTACGTAAAACTTTTGGCATCATTTTTTTCTTGATTACTATTTTTGGACTTATAAAAAATAGAGTTTTAAAAGAAGAAGAAAATAAACAACACCCAAGATTTTTCCTCACAATTTTAGTTTTAAGCGGTACTTTCCTGATCTATATACAAATTTTGCTTAACTGGTGCAGCAGTTAAAGGTTTGTTGCACTAATCTACTTTCCCGCCTTGATCTTCTCCGGTTATGGCTTCAACAAGCTATTCTTTTATTTGCAAAAAATCAAACCCCTCCCCAACCGGACTTCATATATCGTTATCTGCTTACTGCTTCTCTCTTGCTCGCTCCCATCTATTCTCAAGAAAAGTCACCTCAGTCGTGCCGTAGCTTTTAAAGAATTTGGGCAGGTTTTGGCCGAAACCCACAATGGCAACCAGACGCTCCGCTTGTGCAGTACTTCAAAAAAAGTTCTATTTACCCATTTCTATGCCCATTTAAACCAGCCCACAATCTCCTCTTCCTGGAAACAGTGTGACATCTTAAAAGTTGACAACCTTGAGTTAAACTCACTTTATGACGCTAAATACGACTATCTACTGTTTTCGAAACAGGATGGCGGCCGTCAACGTTTTCTCGAACTGACTGAAAAAGAGATCAATAAAAATGTTATCGTAATAATGGAAAAGAATACAAAAAAATTTGGGTTGCTAACTCTTTTTGCCTTACGGCCACGGAGAAGAGATGCACCCTGCCCTGAACCAACAAAAGAGACCATCAATCTCACATCAGACCAGAAGACGGCTTGAGCCAATAAAAGAAATTATAACATGAATCAGGCAATATCTTATTTGGAGGTCAATCTATGAGAATTATTCTTGTTGAAGATGATCTACTAATTGGGGCCGCGGTACAGCAGGCGCTCCGTCGTCCGGCGCCGGCAGGGGATTGCCGGACCGATAATCAGCAATGGAATATTAACCCTCGATCCAGCCTCTCACGAAGTGAACCGCGACGACAACAGTCACAGGTTGAGAGCCCGTGAATTTTCTCTGCTCAGCGAAAATCTGACCCGGGCCCAAGATAACGAGGTTTTATCAAGGTTAAAGATAGCGGTCCTGGCATCCCGGAAGATGAATTAGCCCAGATGTTTGAACCCTTCCGCCGGTCAAAGGATGCCAAGAGCCCAGCAACGGTCTCGGCCTGGCCATCAGCCATGAAATAGCCACCCGGCTGGGCGGTCAAATCCAATTAAAGAAGCATTCCCAAGGTGGCCTGATATTCATTTACAACCAACCTTTTATATTTAGGACAGTAACCCCTTTATGAACCCACGAACCAGCAAACAAACGCAGAAGACTTACTAATAAGTAAAGCTCCGGACAAGTTACGGAAAACCTGATCTGACATAAATACTCCTGCCCTTGAAAAAGCCACATGCCCCGACTGACAATCTGCTAAAAAATTTGCTCAAAATTATAAAGATTTTCACCTCCTAAGTTTATCCTAAGTTTCCGTAGATAGAAAAACAAATCCTTCAGAAAAGCCGCAACAAGGCAATATAGCTATCGGTGTTTTTCACATTTTCCCAAAGCTGCCAAAAAACACTTCCCAATGACAAGGACTTCCAATCAATGAATGCCTTAAACTCTAAACTGCCGTTTTACCTTAAGTATCGTTACAAACTTCTGCTTATCGCCTTATTCATAACCGCTTACATCCTCCCTTTAGGAGCACGCCCCCTGATAATTCCCGACGAAACCCGTTATGCTGAAGTCCCCCGGGAAATGATTGCCTCAGGGGACTGGATAGCGCCCCACCTTAACGGCATGCGCTACTTTGAAAAACCGGTTCTCGGTTACTGGGTACATGCCATCTCCATTCGTCTGTTTGGAGAGAATAATTTTGCCGTACGCCTGCCATCACCATTGACGGTTGGCCTCTCAGCCATCTTGATCTTCTTTCTGATTTACCGTTCGCTCCATCATGAAGAGGAAAATTATGATGACGATTATTACTACAATGAAGATGAAGAAAATCATCAAGACTCGATAAAACCAAATCATATCAGCTTTTTGGCTACATTTATATTCTTGGTCTGCTTTGAAGTCTTCGGGGTCGGCAATACAGCCGTTTTAGACAACCTACTGGCCCTTTTTCTGACGGCTACCATTGTCTTTTTTTATTTTGCCAGCGAATCAATCCCGGGCTCAAGATCAGAGACCATCTACCTTATATTCTCTGGTGTCGCCTGCGGCCTGGCCTTTTTGACGAAAGGTTTTCTCGCTTTTACCGTGCCCATTTTAACACTCGGCGCCTATCTGATCTGGGAGCGCCGCTACCGTGATCTCTTGCACATGAGTTGGCTACCCCTGCTGACTGCCGTGGTGGTCTCTTTGCCCTGGAGTATTATGATTCATTTTCGTGAACCTGACTTCTGGAACTTCTTTTTCTGGAACGAGCATGTTCGCCGTTTACTGGGCGGAAACGCCCAACATAAAGAGACATTTTTCTATTATTTTATAATCGCACCAGGCGTGATAATGCCCTGGACATTTGTCACTCCGGTAGCCTTTTCCGGCATTAAGGAACGTTTCCGGGAACTGGGGGTCGAAGGCCGCCTGATTCGTCTGGCTCTCTGCTGGCTGATTCTGCCCTTCATATTATTCTCCTGCGCCAGTGGTAAATTACTCACCTATATCCTGCCTTGCTTCCCCCCCTTTGCTATACTGATGGCATTTGGCCTGTCACAGGGGCTGGAAAAAGTTCGGTGGAGGAAATCGTTCGACCGAGGCGCTCTCTTTACGGCAATACTTTTCGGCCTAATTCTACTGGCTTTTGTCAGCGTTCAAATTGTCAACGCTTTTGGGCTTCGCCCTTATAGTCAACCCTGGAAATTATTATTGGGCATCAATGCTTTAGTTGCTGCAATTATACTGTTTAATATCTCTGCTCAAAGCCGCAAGAAAATTTCCAAAATAATCCTCTTAGGCCTGGCCCCTTGGCTCCTGTTTATGTCCGTCCATTTCATCCTCCCCGATCTAACCATTGAAAAAAAAGCCCCAGGACCCTTGCTGGAGCATTTCCAGCAAGGGCTTGCACCGAAAACTATTATTTTCACAGAAAAGAGATTAATCAGAGCAGTCTGCTGGTACCTGAAGAGGGATGACATCTATATTGTCGGACGAAGCGGTGAATTAGAATATGGTTTAACCTATAAAGAGGACGCCAACCGGCGTATGGATCTGGTGTCAGCAGCAGAGTTTATCAGAAAACATCCCGGACAAGCAGTATTAATTGCAAGAATGAAAAAACTCAGCGAATGGAGTAAATACCTGCCGCTACCAGTTAAAAAGGTTAATAATGGAGCTCAAGGCGTCGGCATATGGAAATTTTAAAGTAAGCCGTATACTGCATTTATCAAGTAATATTCTCAGCAAATTTAATAGCTCTTTAAAAAATCATTTAAAACTTCATCTACTAATTCTCTCCTAAGTTTGAACCTGTAAACATCTTCCAGATTCTCACAATAAAGTGAGCTTCATTAGACACTATGGAGGTTATATTATGAAACATTTCAAGAAAGTAACTATCATCGTCACAATTTTTCTGGCAGTTGTCGGAATCTCTTTCACGACTTACGCCGAGTCACAGGATACCAATGACGCAACCGGAGTTATTGATGCCGCAATCACATTGGATCAGGCTGCGGCTGCGGCTTTGGAAGTTATCCCCGGTACAGTAGCAAAAATTGAATTCTCGGATGATGACGATATCGCCGTATGGGAGATAGAGGTTGTTGACAATCAAAGCATTACTCACGATATTGAGATTGATGCAAACTCAGGAACTATTATCAAAAATGAGATTGACCAAAACGACAACTCTGATGACCATGACGATTAAAGCACTAAGGTGGTTAAGAATATGACTCACAGTAGGCTGCCAGAGAATAGAATTATCAGAGGAATAAGGTTGAAAACACTTATTCTTGCAGGTCTCATTATCAGTTTGTTCCAATTCATAGCCCCGCTCCAGGCCGCAACATCCTGGAATATCTTGACCAAGACCATTCAAAAACACCTGAACAGCGGCAATGAGGTTGTCGGCAATATTGTCTTGGTGCAGGGTGCGACTGCCATCATAAAATTACAAGGACAGGACATTACAGTTGGTAACACTCTGGTGGTTAAAGGTAAAAGTCTCCCCGGAGTGCCACTCTCTCTCCAGAATAATATTGCCTGGATCCGCATAACTCAATTTATTGGCCAGCAGGCCCGGGGGACAATTCTACCAGGCTCGCAAAGCATTCCTCCACAATCACTACTTTTCCACAAGGGGCACAACCAGGTCTACCTCTACAGCAATCTGGCAGAACCTCAGCATCTGAAAGCCTACCAGGATTTAACGCGAGCATTACAAAACCACCATATCCCATACACGATCAAAACCTGGCCCCAACTTTGTACTCCTGATACACCCGGAATCACCCCTCTGATAATAATTTTCGAAACCGAGGGTAAGCAAGCTTTCTGTCGTTTAAGCGACCGTGACCAGAATATCTTTTTCCAAAATAGTTTTGCCCTTAACCTGACACCGGCAACCACCCGCAAAGCCGGAGGAAGTTTCTCTCAGACCAACTCTTTCAACAATGTTTCAACCCCGCCAATCAACAGAGAGCACTCATTTACTAAAGCCACAAGTGCGGCACCCGGCACTCGGCCGTACGGCAAAGTCAAACTTAAAAATCCATATAATCGGCTGATTTTTGCTGACTTCGATAAAGAGACGGGACCGGAACTTATTCTTCTCAACAATCAATGGCTTGAGTTATATCATCTCATAAATCTTAAACTAATCCCGGTGACCCGCTATCATCTGCCGAAAAAAGACTTTATTCCACTCCATCTTCACGCCGGCGATTTCAATCATAATGGCCAGGACGAACTCTACCTGACTCTTGGTCGGCCAACTGTTGTGGATGGTAAAAAAGATACTTTTCTCAGTTCAATAATCATCGAAAACCAGGGAAAGAGCCCAAAAGTTTTAGCAAAAAATCTACCCTACTATTTTCGCGTTCTTGAACAACGTGATGGTAAAAGAGTATTGCTGGCGCAAAAAATGGGTGAGTTCAAACAATATAGAACCCCGATCTGGTGGGCAAAACTCTCTGAGGGTAAATTTGAGGTGCGCAGCACCTTTCGTCAGGGTCGTGACATCTTCTCTCTCTACAATTTCAATTTAAGCCCTTTCAACAAAGAACATCTTCTGATTATTGATGAACATGGCAACCTCGCCGGATTTAATGCCAAAGATTCTGAACTGATAGTCAGTGCTGACAGCCAATATGGGGTCTTTGATGAAAGTCCATATAATCAAAAACTTAAAGAGATTGAATATGAGGGTGGTTTTTCCGTTACCAAAAGCTCTGACATTCGTTACACCGCCAGACGTTTTGTCAAACGTAAGCGCGACGGCCAACAAATCTTTATCATTAAGAAAGGCCGGGCCGTAAACCCCAGTTTAGGCGAAAAAGGAGTGGCTCTGGTCAGCAATGGGGAAACCCGACACGACCAGATTATAGGCCTGCAGTGGCGTAACGACGAAATCATCGAAAGCTGGAAATCGCCAAAATTACCTCGTGATATTGTCGATTTTGCCTTCACAAAAGAGAGCGACAAAGAGCTGATGGTAGTCATGACCCGTAATCGTGATGGTAAATACGCCTTGGAGTTGTTGCATTAAGATTTCTACAGATTGACTTGTCGCCAGCAAATTTGATTTAAATATCGGGAGTTATTTTGCCAAATAGACGATTAAACATATGCAAACAATTGGTGTTTTTCGGCCTTCTAATAGTTGTTACGCAAATCATTGCGCCGCCAATTTTTGCCAGCGCACAGACGGCCCGATTCAAGCCCTTATCCGGTTATCTGGTACAAGTTGATTCTGCGGGAATCGTGATTGATTGCGGTCAGCAAAAAGGTGTGGCCAGCGGCGATCTTTTCACCGTACTGGCCCCTGGAAAACCACTTATGCACCCGGTAACCGGCCAAGCATTGGGAACCAGGGAGAGACTCCTGGCCGTTTTAAAAGTAACCCGGGTCGCAGAAGATTATGCCATCTGCAGCCCCCTCAAACGTTATCTCAGGGTACCGATTAAAGCGGGCTCTCCAGTAAAGCGTTTCGCAAGCATGGCAGCACTTTTTATTGATTTTAACGGCAATGGTATTGAAGTTTTCTCACATTTACGGGAAGCTCTCCCCCAACTCAACTGGGCTGATTACAAAACTGGTCTTAAACTTCAGCAGACGTTGCACCAACCGGGAGGACCAGGAAGCTTGGGTTATGATCTTTATGTTGTAAATAAGGGGCATAATCTCACTATTTACAATAGCGACAATGAGCTGGTTCGGGCCATGAATGCAAGCTCGCTTTCCCCCTACAGCAATCTGGTGGACCAGCCGGGTAAAAGCAGCTCTCACAAAAACAAACAAGGCAAATACACTCTATCTACTACCAACTCTGAGAAAGCAATACTTACCCGATATCGCCAGATTGCCAAATTAAACCTGGTCGTCAAGGGCATGTCGATCGGAGAGCTTGATAATGATGGCAAGCCTGAAATAATTTTTACCGATGGCGAGCAAATCTATGTCTATCAGCTTAGCGAACTTGGCCTAAAATTTTGTTACAGATATCATTTTGACAAGTGGGGCAGTATTGTTAACCTTCAAGTCGGCGATATCACCGGTGACCACATTGATGAGATTATGGTCAACACCTTTAAGGAGAGTGAGGATGGTTTTTCATCTTTTGTAATTGCTAAAGATAGAGGGAAATACCGGATTGTAGCCGATAATATCCCGTTCATAATGGGTTTGCTGGGAGGCCGATCGATAGCCGACAAAGGAGTCTATTTTGTGGGCCAGGGTTTTGCGGAGGGGGAGTTTTACGACCATTTGGTTTCTCGCCTGCAATTTAAACCCGGCAGCATCTCTTCGCACGGCAAATTTACCGTTCCCACAGGATTTACCTTGCCTGGAGCGGTTTATGATGACATCAATAATGACCGGATAAAAGAGCTCTGTTTTATCAACAAACAAAACTATCTCGAAATATATCAAGGCAGTAAACGCCTGTGGGTCAGCGATGAGCGGGTGGCGGGTTCGCTGCAAAATGTCCAATACGAGGTTGGGACCCAGCGCGTAAGCTACACCGAAAAACGGCAGATAAATTCACCACTAATAGTCCATGACATCAATAACAACGGGATAAAAGAGTTACTTTTGATTGATAACAAATCCGACATGTCAACCTCTCTAGGTGAATATGGTTTTCTTAGCCATGGGCATATCAAAATGCTTAGAAGCAACGGTGATAATTACATCATACAGAAGATGACTGGCCATCTTAGCGGCCCGGTCCAAGGCCTGCAGATTGTCAATAATGAACTGATCTGTGCCATGGTCAAACGTGGTGATGATTTGATGAAACTTTCCGGATCTACCTATTTGCTGGCCTTTCCCTTAGCACAAAGGTAAAAACTGACTACATTCACACCCAAAGAGTACTTCCTTGCTAAGCTCACGGCAGTAGTCGAGGCAATTGGCGGGTTTGCTGCTGCCCGCTAAATCTTCATAAAATCTTCACTGTCAACCTGATAAACAACTCCCCCATCTACGCAAATCTCTGTAACGAACGCAAATCCACGGCCAACACCTGGTATTTTCCTGTATGAAAAAATTAAAACTTATTTTCGCAAGTCGTCACCAGATTATTTTACTTTTTGCGGGCATCGCTCTCGCAGGTTTTACCCTTTTGCGAGCCTTGCTAATGCTCTTGAACTGGTCCGACATTGACCATACATTAAGCTCTTTGCTCTATGTGTATGGTAGCGGATTTGTCTATGATGTTGCTTTTATAATTTATTTCAGCCTCTTTTTTTCATTCATATTGCTGATCTTACCAAAGTGGTTTTTCAAGAGTCGCTTCAACACCATCATACTAACCCCCGGGGTCACTTTCCTATTATTGTATGGCTACTATTTTACGCTTTTAGCTGAAGGGATATTCTGGGATGAGTTCCATACCAGATTTAACTTTATTGCCATCGACTACTTGATTTACAGCCATGAAGTGACACATAATATTTATGAATCATATCCTCTTTTCACCCTGTTGGCAGCGATTTTTGGAGCTGCTGGGATTAGTTTTTATTTTATCAGAAAACCTTTAAAAAAATTCCTGGCAACATCCGAACCGCTGGGTCGGCGAGCTGGTTTTACTGCGGTTCTGGTGATGGCCGCCGGTTTATCCTATTTGTTGCTTGGCCAACCCTTAAAAGAGTTATCTCAGAATAATTACTGCAATGAACTGGCCGCCAACGGCCCCTATCAATTTGTTGCCGCTTTCCGTAATAACAGACTTGACTACCGCTCTTTTTATGCCCTGGGAAACGACCAACAGCTTTCGGCAAGGTTGAAACAGATGGTTTTTCAGAAAAACTCACAACCCTTACCTAAAGAGACGCTTTACAATCTTGAACGTATAAACACAAACCCGGCACCAGAAAAAAAATTAAACGTTTTTTTGATCACAGTTGAAAGTTTAAGTGCCATTTATTTAAGCAGATTCGGTAAAAGTCAAGATATCACACCATTTCTTGATCAGTGGTTTGGGCAGGGTTTACTTTTCACTAATTTTTATGCGACCGGCACACGCACCACCCGCGGTTTGGAGGCCATATCTTTATCCCTGCCGCCCACTCCAGGCCGCTCTCTGGTCAAACGGCCGGATGGGCCGAAACTATTCTCCCTGGGAGAGGTTTTTAAAAAACATGGTTACGATGTTGCTTTCCTCTATGGCGGACGTGGTTTTTTCGAAAATATGAACTATTTTTTTTCAAATTACGGTTATCGTTGCGTAGATCAGACTGATTTTTCCTCACCTGAAATCACATTCAGCAATGCCTGGGGCGTCTGTGACGGCGATCTCTATAATAAAGCGATGACTGAAGCTGACCACAATTTTGCCAAAGGGCAGCCATTTTTCTTTCATTTGATGACCACCAGCAACCATCGTCCCTACACCTATCCCGAGGGTAAAATTGATATCCCATCCGGTCATGGCCGGTCGGGGGCTGTCAAGTACACCGATTACGCTTTCAAAGAATTTATCGCTCAAGCCAAACTCCGGCCCTGGTTTCGAAATACTATCTTTGTCGTAGTCGCCGACCACTGCGCTCATAGTGCCGGAAAAACCGGACTACCCGTAAGCAAATACCACATCCCCTTATTTATCTATGCTCCTTTCCATATCAAAGCAGGAGAAAACAATAAACTTGCCAGCCAGATAGATATTGGACCAACTATTCTCGGTCTGCTCAATTTTTCTTACCAAAGTCCTTTTTTCGGTCAGGATATTCTCCGTCCTGACTTTAAACCGCGAGCCCTGATTGCCAATTACGTAAAATTAGGTCTGCTCAGAGATGATAAATTGTTGGTTTTGTCACCCCGGCAAAAGATTACATTGCAGAAAAAACCCTACGATACAAGTATAGAAATCGACCCCGTCAATGCCCTGGTCAGAGATTGTCAGGCATTTTATCAAGGTGCCGACCATATTATCACCCAGGCTAAAGCCTTAAAGTAATTTCGCATAATTAAAAAAATGGGGGGATAGATGTTTCACCAGTTAGTTACATGGATAGTCAGCACGGTTGGTCAATGGGGGTATCCGGGCATCATCATACTTATGGCCCTGGAATCCTCTTTTTTCCCATTCCCCAGTGAAGTCGTAATTCCGCCAGCCGCCTATCTTGCAGTCAGTGGCCAGATGAATATCGGCATGGTTATTCTCTGCGGCACTATGGGCAGTCTACTGGGGGCGATCTTCAACTATGTGATTGCCCTAAGATTTGGGAGACCGTTTTTTGCAAGATATGGACGCTATATTCTGGTCAGTCCTAAATCATTGGAAAAAGCGGACCTTTTTTTTAACCGCCACGGGCATATCAGCACATTTATCGGACGCCTGCTCCCCGGACTTCGCCAATATATTTCACTACCGGCCGGCCTGGCCCGGATGAATATTTTTACTTTTTGCATAGCTACGGCTCTCGGTGCGGGTATCTGGGTAGTGATATTGGCAGCTATGGGTTACTGGTTCGGCCGCAACGAACAACTGATTCTACAAAACCTGCACTGGGTCACTCTGGCTCTTCTGTCAGGTTGCGCCATCGCCGCAACCCTTTACTGGTGGCGCTGGAAAAACCGTACTGAAGATACTTCCAGAGATTAATCTTCACCATTTCTTCATATTAAAATGGTATACTTTAGCCCTTTTAATTGATATTATCAATCACATACCACCAACACTTAACACTTAACACTTAACAGGAGTTTCAATCAAAGGCGCGAACATGAGAACAAACTTTCTACCGTTTTCCAAGCCATCCATCAGTGAACCGGAGATCGCAGAAGTCAGCAAAATTTTACGCTCGGGCTGGATCACAACAGGTGCCAAGGCCACTGAGTTTGAAGAAGCTTTTCAGAAATATTGTACAGCTGATGGGGCGGTGGCACTAAATTCTGCTACTGCAGGCATGCACCTATTATTGAGCGCCATGGATATTGGCCCGGGCGATGAGGTAATCACTCCCTCAATGACCTGGGTCTCCACGGTAAACCTGATTAAACTGGCTGGTGCCACCCCGGTTTTTGCCGATATAGACCAGGATACACTAATGGTTTCGGCAAGAACCGTCGCTCCACTTATCAACGACCGTACCCGCCTGATTATTCCGGTTCATTTTGCTGGAGCCGCACTGGATCTGAAACCTTTACAAAAACTGGCAGCCGAAAAGCAGATCAAACTGGTAGAAGATGCTGCTCATGCCGTCGGCACTGAATACCATGGGGTTAAAATCGGTCAACAGGGAACCGCCATTTTTTCTTTTCACCCGATCAAAAATATGACCTGTGGTGAAGGCGGCATGTTCTGCTCAGACGATGCCGAATTGCTGGCCCATATCCGGCGCCTGAAATTCCATGGCCTCGGAGTCGACGCTTACGACCGTAACGTTCAGGGTCGAGCGCCGCAGGCCGAAGTCATGGAACCAGGTTTCAAATACAATCTGACCGATATTGCCGCAAGTCTGGGATTAGGACAATTAGCTCGGTTAGACAGCTTTATTGAGAAACGCACCCTCCTGGCCCGGCGCTATCTGGAGCTTCTTGCTGACATTGAAGAAATTTCACCTTTAACTGTACCATCCTACCCAATGCGCCACGCCTGGCACCTTTTCATAATTCGCCTTAAAAACAACCGTTCCGGCATAGATCGAGAAACCTTTATGATGGAGTTAAAGAGCCGTAATATCGGTAGCGGTATCCATTTCAAAGCCGTGCACACACAAAAATTCTACCGGGAAACCCTGCCTCAGGCAAAAAATGCACTGCCGGTTACGGAGTGGAATTCAGAACGTATCTGCTCTTTGCCCCTGTTTCCCGATATGACTCTGGAAGATGTTGATGATGTAGTTGCAGCCATCAAGGAGGTACTGGCGTGAGCAAACCAGAAATTTCCATAGTCATCCCGGTTTTCAATGAGAAAGAGAACCTGCCGGAGCTAATTGATCGGACTTTGAGTGCGACCCGTAAATGCGAACTGGACTTTGAATTTATTATGGTTGACGATGGCAGTCGCGACGGCTCTACAGAAATTATTTTAGAGGCTGCCGAGCGCTATCCCGAAATCATTGCCATAATTTTAAACCGCAATTACGGCCAGCATGCGGCGATTTTTGCGGGTTTCGAACAATGCCTGGGAGAGATTGTTATAACCCTGGATGCCGACCTCCAGAACCCTCCCGAAGAGATCCCGCAGCTGGTGCTGGCGATGGCCAACGGAGTTGATGTTGTCGGCACTGTCCGCCAGAACCGTCAGGACACATTTTTTCGACGCAGTGCTTCGGCACTGGTCAATCGCATGGTACAGAAAACCACCGGCGTCAGAATGCACGATTATGGCTGCATGCTCAGAGCCTACCGGCATTCAATCGTTACGGCCATGCTTGAGTGCCGGGAGCGCTCCACCTTCATCCCGATTTTGGCCAACAGTTTTGCCGGCAGCACGACAGAGATTCCGGTTCAACACGCTTCCCGGGAACACGGTGATTCAAAATACAGTGTTTTCAAACTGATCTCCCTACAGTTTGACCTGCTGACCTCAATGTCAACCTTCCCTTTACGTCTGCTCTCCTTTATGGGTACGATAATCGCCCTGTTCGGCATCGGTTTCGGCTCTCTGCTCATGTTCTTACGCTTTGTTTACGGGGCAATGTGGGCTGCCAATGGAGTTTTCACCCTATTTGCCGTCCTCTTCGTTTTTATCGGGGCCCAGTTTGTCGGTCTCGGCCTACTCGGCGAGTATATAGGTCGTATTTATCATGATGTCCGCTCCCGACCGCGGTTCTTCATTCAGGAAATTCGCGGGGCTGGTGGCAGCGCCCTTGAAACAGACCATAATCTCTAAATACAAGGAAAAACCATGAAAGCAATCGTTTTTGCCTACCATAATATTGGCTGCGCCGGTCTTAGGGCACTTCTTGATCAGGGCTTTACTGTCCAGGTGGTCATTACCCATGAAGATGATCCCCAGGAAAACATCTGGTTTGATTCAGTCGCGGAACTTGCCGCAAGCCACAACATCCCGGTTTACGCCCCGGAAGATATCAATCACCCTTTATGGGTTGAACGCTTGCGGAATATGCAAGCAGACATCATCTTCTCTTTCTACTACAGGAATCTGATCAGCCAGGAGATTCTCGATTTGGTGCCGGCCGGCGGACTTAACCTGCACGGCTCTCTGCTACCGCGTTATCGGGGGCGTTGCCCAGTCAACTGGGTACTGGTCAACGGTGAAGCCGAAACGGGTGTCACCCTGCATTACATGACGGCAAAACCCGACGATGGTGATATTATCGGACAAAAATCAATCGCCATCAACAGGCAGGAGACAGCGTTAACTCTTCATAAAAAACTTACCGCGACAACGACCACATTACTGGTGGAAGAACTGCCAAAAATCATCACCGGAGAGGCCGCACGTACCCCCCAGAATGGAGCCTCAGCAAGCTATTTTGGCGGCCGTAAAGCTGAAGATGGAGAAATTGACTGGAACCTGGAGGCCACAACAATAGACAATCTTGTCCGCGCCGTTACCCGGCCTTACCCCGGGGCCTTCTCTTTCATAGGCAAGCAAAAATGTATTTTCTGGCAAGTTAGAGTCATCGCGAACGATAAAACCGCGCCCCCGGGAACGATTCTTTCGACCACCCCGCTGACCGTTGCCTGCGCCGACGGGGCACTGGAGATTGAGTTTGCACAAACCGATAACGGCATCTTCATTGGAGGTCAACAGTTGGCCCGGGAACTTAATCTTGCCTCCGGCATGCGCTTTGGTCGCCAGAGCACGCTGGTTTTAGCCCAACAACGCAAAAAACGAGTTTTAATCCTCGGCGTCAACGGTTTTATCGGCAACCATCTCAGCGAACGATTATTGGAAAGTGGCCACTACGAAGTTTACGGCATGGATCTCCGCTCCAACACCATCAGCCATCTCCTTGGTCATCCCGATTTCCACTTCAAAGAGGGTGATATCGCGATCATGCATGAGTGGATTGAGTATCATGTCCGCAAATGTGACATTATTCTACCGCTCGTGGCTATCGCCACCCCCATAGAATATGTGCGCAATCCATTAAGGGTTTTTGAACTCGATTTTGAAGAAAATCTGCGTATCGTCCGCCACTGTGTTAAATATAATAAACGCCTGATCTTTCCCTCGACTTCGGAGGTTTACGGCATGTGCCAGGATGCCGAATTTGATGAACATAGTTCAAATCTGGTGCTCGGCCCCATCCACAAACAACGCTGGATTTACTCCTGCTGCAAACAGATGCTCGATCGGGTAATCTGGGCCTACGGCACCACCCGGGGCCTGAAATTTTCTCTCTTTCGACCTTTTAACTGGGTCGGACCAAAACTTGACTCCCTGGATTCCGCCCGTATCGGCAGCTCCCGGGTCATCACTCAATTCATTCTCAATCTGGTGGAAGGCACCCCGATCCGCCTGGTCGATGGTGGTCACCAGAAAAGATGTTTTACCGACATCAAGGACGGCATCGAATGTCTTTTCAGGATTATCGAGAACCGTAACGGCAACTGTGACAGTCAGATTTTCAATATCGGTAATCCTGACCATGAATTCAGCATGCGGGAATTAGCGGAAATCCTGCTGAGGGAATTTGCCGACCATCCCTTGCGGGCTCATTTTCCACCGAATGGCGGTCTAAAAGATATTGAGGCTCGAACCTTTTATGGTTCCGGTTATCAAGATGTACAACACCGCCACCCTTCTATAGAACAGGCGAGAAAACGTTTGGACTGGGAGCCCAAAGTCCCTTTTTCTACGTCAGTGGCTAAGACCCTTGACTATTTCCTGCAGGATCTGATCAACTCACAGGAGCAAAAGTAATGCCGCAGGTAGGTCTGCGCATCGATGTTGACACCCTGCGCGGTACCCGGTGCGGGATACCGAATCTACTCAAACTTTTAGATTGTCATAACATCAAGGCAACTATTTTTTTCTCAGTCGGCCCGGACAATATGGGTCGCCACCTCTGGCGCCTGCTGCGTCCGGCATTCTTGTTGAAGATGCTGAGGACCCAGGCCACCAGTCTTTATGGCTGGGACATCCTCCTGCGGGGTACCTTATGGCCCGGACCATTGATCGGCAATATCTGCAGCGACATAATCCACAAGGCCGGTGAGGCCGGTCATGAGATTGGACTGCATGCCTGGGATCATCACCGCTGGCAGAGTCAGCTTGAAAACCTCGACCAGAATGCCCTGAATCAAGATCTTACTCGCGGCTACAGACAGCTTACGAGGATACTGGGTATCCCTCCGTCCTGTTTTGCTGCCCCGGCCTGGCGTATCACACCGACGGCCCTACAAACGCTTGCGCAATTTCCATTTAATTTCACCTCCGATTGCCGAGGCACTTCTATTTTCAGACCCCAAATAGATAGTACTTCTGAGAGTGTGAATGAACCCCAACTGCATATTCAGATCCCCAGCACACTGCCTACCTATGATGAGCTTATCGGCCAAAAGTGTACACCTGAAACTTACAACGACTACCTTCTCGACCTGATCAGACCCGAAAATCTAAATGTTTTAACTATCCATGCCGAGGTCGAAGGCATCTGTTGCCTGCAACTGTTTAGCGATTTTCTCGAGAAAGCCCGGTCGCGAAAGATTATATTTAAACCCTTAGGTAAGCTCCTCCCGCAAACTACAAAAATAGAAACCACCCCAATCCAACAAAAAAACCTGCCCGGAAGAGAGGGCTGGATTTCCTGCCAGGATGGAATAGTTGACTGCTAAAGTATTTGCATAAACAGGCAATAATGATGAAACAACTCAAAAGTAAGTACTCGTTCCTTTACAGGTATCGCTACGAAGTTCTGCTCCTGGCTCTTTTTTTGTGCATCTATATTATCCCCTTGGGGGCTCGCCCGCTAATGGTTCCAGACGAAACCCGTTATGCCGAGATTCCCCGTGAGATGCTGACTAGTGGCAACTGGGTATCTCCCCACCTTAACGGGCTCCGCTACTTCGAAAAACCTGCTCTTGGTTATTGGGTTCACGCAATATCTCTGAGATTATTTGGGGAAAATAATTTTGCCGTACGTCTACCTTCAGCCTTAGCGGTTGGACTCTCAGCTCTACTACTTTATATCCTCTTCCGGCACTTTTTATTTAAAGAGCCTGACGATTCGACAAAACTTCAAGCCCATCCAACCCCTTCAGCAACGCTTGCCCCACTCATCTTTTTGACCTGTGCCGAGGTTTTTGGGGTCGGCAATACGGCTGTTCTCGATAACCTCTTAGCTTTTTTTCTGACCGCAACCATCATAACTTTCTTTTTTGCGACTGAGGCCTCACCCGGGTCAATGCAGGAAAAAAAACTTCTCCTGCTCTCCGGAACCGCCTGTGGTCTGGCATTTCTAACCAAAGGATTTCTCGCTTTTGCGGTTCCAGTATTAAGCCTTGGTGCCTATCTGCTCTGGCAGCGCCGCTTTCGAGACCTATGGCGTATGAGCGGCTTACCCCTGCTGGCAGCCACACTAGTGGCACTGCCGTGGAGTATCTTAATCCATCTTAAAGAACCGGATTTCTGGAATTTCTTTTTCTGGAACGAGCACATTCGCCGCTTTCTGTCGGACAGTGCCCAACACAAAAAACCCTTCTACTTTTACATGATGGCCACGCCCGGCCTGATCATGCCCTGGTTCCCGGTAACCCCAACTGCAATTGCCGGCGTTAAAGCAATTTTTCGCAAACCCGATATATCCGGGCGCCTGATGCGACTGGCAATCTGTTGGCTGGTAATGCCTTTTCTCTTTTTTTCCTGTGCCGGTGGTAAAATATTAACCTACATCCTCCCCTGCTTTCCACCTTTTGCCATCCTCATGGCCATGGGCCTTGTTAAAGGACTTGAGCAAAAGAAGTGGAATAAGTTTTTCAGGTGGGGAGCTTTCGCCAACCTGCTGTTTTTTGCACTTCTGTTACTGGGCTTTGTGGTTCTGCAATTTTTTTCTTTTAACGGCTTTCGACCCTACACTTCGAACAGACAGCTTCTGCTCGCCATTATAGCCCTGATTTTTGCAATTGGATTTGCCTGGGGATCCTTTGCGTGCCCGCAAAGAGAGCGTAAAATTGTTCTCTTCGCCTTAATTCCAAGCCTCATTTTTTTATCTGCGGGATTCCTGCTTCCTGATCTGACTATCGAAAAAAAAGCACCCGGCATTCTCCTGCAACGCCACCTCGAAGAGATCGACCCAGATACCATAATAATCTCTGAGAAAAGAGCTGTCAGAGCCGTCTGCTGGTACCTGAAACGAAATAATGTCTATATACTGGGCAGCGGAGGTGAGCTTAAATATGGGCTGACCTATAAAAGTGCCAAGAGCCGACAATTAAACCTTGAAAACGCAACCGCTCTGATCCGCCAGAATCCGGGCAAGGTGTTACTGGTTGCCCGAAGCCGAATCATAAAAGAGTGGGAAATACAGTTACCCCAACCCGTTTTGCAGGATAGCAGTGGGCCTTCCGGCTACAGCCTATGGAGATTTTAAGCTATGGATGACAAACAAATGGTTGCTGAGACCGTTACATCAGATTTTCACAATGACCCGACAAAATCGTTATCTAGAACAGTCCTCATTCTGGCAGTTATTATTATATGTTTCCTCGGAATATTTAATCGTGACCTGTGGACCCCTGATGAACCTCGAGTTGCGGCCATTTCTCTGGAAATGAGCCGCAACGGCAATCTGATTATACCCCACCTTGCCGGAAGACCTTTTATTGAAAAACCGCCCCTCTATTTTGCCGTTGCTGCGGGCCTGATACATACCATAGGATCTATAGTCGGCAATACCGGGGCCATACGTTTCACTTCAACCCTTTTTGCCCTGGCCACACTACTGGTCTCATTTCTATTGGCAAAACGTTTAAACGGAAAATCCTTCGCCTTTTTATCCTTAATTATCCTGGGCACCATGGCCGGCTTCGTTGAAAATTTTCACTGGATACGAGTCGACCCCGCCTTAAGTTTTTTCGTGGTTGCTGCCCTTTGGTGCTTTGCTGAGGGTTACCTTGGTGGGCGAGCCCGCTTCTTAACTTTAGCCGGCCTCTTTGGCGCCGGGGCATTTCTAAGCAAGGGTCTGATCGGACCGATACTGATCGCACTCCCCTGGACCGGGCTGTTTTTCATTTGGCTAAGAAAGAGAGGGAAAGCCGGTCAAAAAAAAGACTTTTTTATTACGGAACATTTGTTCGGCATCTTCATTTTCATTTTCATTACCGGACTCTGGATTATCTTGTTAAAAATGACCGGCAGCCCGGAGCTCTGGCATGAATGGTTCTGGGTTAATCAGGTAGGACGTTTGACCGGCACAGCTGATCTGGGCCATCTTCGCCCCGGCCAACCTTTTTATTACATAACTACATTAGCCCTCTACAGCACACCTTGGCTGCCTTTGGTGATTGTCTGGTTTGTTCGGGTATGTAAAAGTTCCTGGCGGAAACAAGCTGTTTCTTCAGAGAATCTCTTTTTCTTGCTTTGGGGCCTGGGAACCATCCTTTTTTTATCCCTCTCGGTAACCAAACGCAGTATTTATCTCTATCCTGCGCTGCCGGTTTTTGCAATGATGGGAGCAATGGTTTTAAAACAGGGGTTAACTCGCTGGTTTAAAATTTATGTTACGGCATGGACATTAATATGCGCAGCTATAATGGCTCTTATCACAATCCTTCCGCTAGCTTCCGGACTCTTCCAGGCCTACGTTCCAGAACGCGTGTTCGGTTGCCTGAGCGCTTTCGGGGTCGACAATTTAATTGCCGGGATGGCTTTCATATATTGTCTCTATCTCATTTTGAAACGCCGGAAGATAGACCCGGTTTTCCGCTTTACGGCGGTAACGGTCATGATATACATAGTTGCCTTTACGGGCCCCCTGCTGGCCGTTGACCGCGCCAAGAGCATGCAAGCCGGAATGGAGGCATTTGCCGAACATATAGCAACAGGAAAAAGAGATCGGGTTGCGGGATGGAATTTCAGCGAAACAATGCTGGCTAATTTCTATTACTACTGCGACTGGTCAGTTCCACAGATCGAAAGTGAAGAACACCTGCAAACAATTTTACAACATAAAGATGACAAGTATGATACAATTATCATCAACAAGACCCGTTCCCTTAAAAATCTGCTCAAGTCACCCTATCATGTCATCGCAGAGGGAAATCCACGACACTCCCGCAAAAGCAAAAGACACATCTATTGGGTCGAAGGGATTGATTTTACAGGAAAATAAGTTATGACCAAATACCTCCCATTGATAATTTCAGGAGTGATGCTGAATGCTGCAGCGCAACTGGCTCTTAAGCAAGGGATGCGTAATATCGGCTATTTTGAGTTCCGCCTCGAAAACTGCCAGCAGATTTTTTGGGCAATCGCGACCAGCCCCTCAATTATTACCGGTTTATTCTGTTATGTCATTAGTGTCACCGTCTGGCTCCTGGTGCTCTCACGGGTAGAGGTCAGCTTCGCCTATCCCTTACTCTCCATTGGCTACATCGTCACAGCAGTTGCCGGTTGGCGTTTCTTTGACGAGTCAATGAGCCTGACCCGCTGGGGAGGAATCATTGTTATTTGTATAGGAGTCTGGCTGATTACCAGAACCGGATGATACATGGCTAAAGTCAGTGGTACCCCGCTGGAAATCTATTTACATTTTCGCACTAAACCGTTTGTATCTGATTTACAACCATGCCAATTATTAACCGATATTTGCAGAGGGAGATATTACTCCCCTTTTTTTACACACTACTGGTAGTGGTGTTTATCCTTCTATTCGGGCAACTCTTTAAACTTGTTAATATGGTGGTTTCTGAGGGGATTCGGGTATGGGATATTACGCGAATGGTTATTGACATGATTCCCCAAATGATGACAATGGCTTTGCCCATATCGTTCTTTTTCGCGGTGTTGGTAGGAGTTGGGCGCTTGGTTGGTGATAGTGAAGTGGTTGCTCTAACGGCTGCAGGGGTATCACCGTTTAAAATTTTTATTCCAGTTTTGCAGATTGCGATTTTCTGTACCATAACAACTTTACTGATGAGCACCTGGCTGGCTCCTTTTGGGATACGCCATTTACGCAAAGTAACCTTTGATATTCTTCGGGAAAAAGTCACGTTAGCGTTACACTCCCAAAGGCTTAATCTCGCATTCCCTAATATGGCCATATACCTGGGTGAGATAGATCGGGAAAGTGGCCGGGTGGCATCGGTTTTCATTGAGGATCGGCGGCGTAGTGAGCATCCGCAGACGATTACGGCTTTAAAAGGGATGATTGTCAGCGACCTTCAGACTTCGACCCTGTTACTGCAACTTGAGAATGGCACAATTCATGAGTACGACCAGCAGGGCGAGAGTTATCAGGTGACTGATTTTTCTCAATATCGGATTAATTTTGCAATCTCTGCCCTCTTGGGCGCAAAGCTCCATGTCGGGCTTATGAACAAGGCCAGGTCTAACTCTGATTTAATACAGAAGATAGCTTTAGAAAAGAGTCAGGGGGAAGAAACGGCCAGGACTGTGGCAACACTATATGAGCGTTTTACTCAGCCTTTTTCCTGTCTTGCTTTTGCTCTGCTGGGGGTGGCACTGGCACTGGTACCAGTGCGCAGCGGAGCTCGCTTTCAAGGCTTTATTTTCGGGCTCCTGTTTCTATTAGCTTATTACTTAACTGGTATGATTGCCGAGCCCCTAACTAAATGGCAACCTTCTCTGGCACCATTTTTTTTCTGTTTGCCGAATCTTATTTTTATCCTTTTAGGAACTTTGTTGTTGACAATAAAGCAGTACGAAATAGAGTTTTCTAATTTTTTTTGGAAAAGATTGATGAGCGTCTTGAAATACTCGGTTTACTTAAAAAGGAAAAGTTGGTAGTCTTACCACCGTCTGCTAAAAAAACTTTGCCTTAATGAAATTCTATTCTCTCTACGGTTTTATGCGAGAGGGCAAGCTGGCAGTGCTCGAACCTAAAGCTGAACCTCAAACTTATAAGGTTGAGGGCGACAACCTGCAGCCTTTGCCCCATGACCTGGAACTCGAAAGCGACGCCCTGGCCCTGCTGACTACCGCCTCACATCTCTACCAGGAACAGCGCCATGATCTGCCGATCTCTTTAGCCGGAAACTAACAATGAAAATCCTGCTCGTCGAAGATGATCCTCAACTGCAAATACAGATACAAAACCTGCTCTCAGAACAGCGCTATCTGGTCGATACCGCCGCTGATGGAAATCGGGCTCTGGATAAAATCTTTGCCGAGAGTTACGACCTGATTCTCTTAGACATCATGCTGCCTCAAGTTGACGGACTAACCATTTTACAGGAGATGCGCCGCGCCCACATTATTACTCCGGTGCTCCTCTTGACTGCCAAAGGCTCGGTTGAAGATCGGGTCAAGGGGCTTGATTACGGAGCCGACGACTATCTTGCCAAGCCCTTTTCGATAGCAGAGCTGCTGGCTCGTATTAGAGCACTGCTACGCCGTCCGGGGCGTGAGTGTGATAGTCTCCTGAAGGTTGGCGACATCACCCTCGACACCGTCAGTCGCAAAGTCACAAAGGCCAGGGAAAATCTCGATCTGACCCCCAAGGAGTTTTCCCTGCTGGAATTCCTCCTCTACAACAAAAATCAGCCGGCTTCCCGCATCACCCTGGCCGAACATGTCTGGGGGGATGATTTCGATCCCTTTACGATGTCTAACACCATTGATGTCCACATTAAAAACCTGCGTCGGAAAATTGATCCTGAATGTGCAAATAGTTCATTAATAAAAACCGTTCGCGGGATCGGCTTCGTGATTGAAGAGTAATTTTTCATGAAAATTCGCACAAAAATCAGCCTTTGGATTACCAGTGCCGGAATCATCGTCAGCATGGTGTTCTCCCTGATTGTTTTCTATGAGATGGCTGAGCAGACCTACGAACAGTTAGACGACGAGCTCAAAGCAACCGTTAACAACGTTTTTAAGATAATCAAAAAGAACGAGTTCGAAAACAGTGACCAGACCTCTCTGTCAGCGCAAGTTCTTCTCAACAACCAACGCTACTGGATTCGTGCCTTCCGGGCAGGCACGCCGATCTATTCGTCCAGTCTGGCACAAATCATTGACCTGCCGCTTAATCCCCGAAAGAAAAGATATTCCGTCAGCGTCAAGATCCCACGAGAAAAGATCGACCTTGATCAAGATCGCTATAATGAGGTGACATTTCGGGTTCGATCTATAAAGGTTTCCGCCCTGCATGCCCCTCCGGGCTATCACATCTATGCCGCACTGCCCATGGAAGAACTTGAAGAAGAGATCATCGAGCTAATCATATTCATCTCTCTGGGACTATTCTTTTCAACCATACTGCTGATTCTTATCAGCTATTTTCTGGCTGGCCATATCCTCCGACCAGTTCGGAAAATCACCAACCTTGCCCAGGAAATCAATGAAAACGATCTGACCCGCCGCATCCTCTTAAACTCCAGTCAAGATGAACTCTATGATCTCTCTTTTGCCTTAAACCAGATGCTTGATCGCCTGCAGCGCTCTTTTACTCGCCAGAAACAGTTTCTCGCTGACGCAGCCCATGAGCTCAACACCCCGATGACCAGTGTCCAGCTCTTTATGGAACAGGGCCTGCTTAACCGCGAACTGCCGGCCCCTTTTTACAAAGGTCTACAGCAACAGCAGCAGGTTTTGATGCGTATAAGACGTCTCCTGCACGACCTTATGACCCTCTCATGGCTGGAACTCGGACGTAAACTCAAACCCGAAACCTTTGACCTGAAAGCCGCAACCGCATCCGTGATTGAAGATTTCAAACCCTTGCTAGAGTTAAAAAATATTGACTTGGCCAGTTCTCTGCCGGAAAGCCTGAACTACTTAGGAGACCCCGATCAACTCCATCGGGTTCTGGTCAATATTATCGACAATGCCATCAAATATAATTTACAATCAGGAAAACTTATTGTCAGACTGGAAAAATTACCGGAAACGATTCGGCTTACGGTAAGCAACACCGCACTGCCGATTGCGGAAGCGGATCTGGAGCAGGTTTTTGAGCAGTTTTATCGAGTCGAAAAATCACGTTCTAAAGAGTTTGGCGGCTGTGGCCTGGGTCTGACCATCGTCAGGGAGGTTGTCAGACTGCACGGCGGCCAGGTATCTCTTACAAACGAGCCGCCGGATATGATCAACTTGCGCATTACCCTTCCCCTAGCTTTCAAAAAACCAGCATAAACCAGGTCAAAGCAGCCAGGGCGAGGGCCACCATGACCGCCGCCGAGGCAATATCTTTGGCCCGACCGGAGAGTTCATGCTCTTCGCTGCCGATACGATCAACCACCGCCTCAACCGCCGAATTCAGCAACTCGGCCAACATGACAATCAGCCAGCTGCCAATCAATAGTACCTTTTCAACCCCGGTGTCACCCACCCACAAACCCAAAGGCACCACGAAAAACAGCATATAGACCTCCTGGCGAAAGGCCTGTTCATGCTGAAAAGCCGCCTGCAGACCTGCCAGTGAATAACCGGTCGCTCGCCAGAGGCGGGTAGCAGCCTTTTCCAGATCCTGCTTGAACTGTTCTCGATCCATCACAAAAGCCACCTCTATAATGTAAAATTATCGATTTGGCCGCGATGGGCGATAACCATTAAAACATCACCAACCGATAGTATCTGGTTTGAATCCGGGATGAAACGAAGTTCCCCAGCAACCCCAAAACGCACTGCAATAACCTGAATTTTATAGCGATTGGTCAAATCAAGCTGGCGCAATGTTTGACCGGCACTTTGCTCGATCGCAACCTCATGAATAACCAAATCATGGTCAAAAGGTAGATAATCTATAAAACCTGAATGGGAAAGTCGATCAGCTAGCTGCCTGGCGGCCAAATCCTCCGGGATAACCACCCGGTCTACACCAATCTTTTTCAACAATTTTCGATGGTCTGAATTACTGGCTTTGACCCAGACATTGGCGACCTTGAGCTCCTTGAGATACATTGAGATCATGGCACTGGCGGAAATCGAATCACCGACAGTAACCATAACATATTCAAGTTCAGCCATCCCAACCTGCTCTAAAACCTCTTTTTCCCGGGCATCAGCCTGAAAAACCTGGGTCAAACATGCCTGAGCCTGCTTGATGTGAGCAGGATCTATATCGAGACCTAAAACATCATGCCCAAGCTCAACCAGGTGCATGGCAAAACGTAACCCGAATTTGCCCAACCCGATAACCCCAACCTGCAGTCTCTCCTTCGCCATCACTTACCCCTTTTTAAAAACATCAGCCAATCAACAAACGCTCTTCCGGCCACTGAAAAAGCTCTTTCTGCCGATAACTCTGGACCGCGGCAATAATAATAATCGGGCCGAGTCTTCCGGTAAACATCAACAATATTATAATGATTTTACCGAGCGCACTAAGTTTTGCCGTCAAACCCAGACTTAGACCAACCGTGGCAAAAGCGGAAACCGTCTCAAAAAGAATTTTCAACTCCAGGTCACGGCTTTGCGGATGCGGAACCAACCCTCCTTCCGTAATATTGAGCAGAAAAGCCGCCGAGAGGATGATAACCACCGAGAAAAAAAGCAGCACCAGAGCCTCATGCAGAACTCTTTTTTCAACCGCAAAACGACCGATTACAGCCTGCGATCGACCTTTGATCTGGGCCATTAAAAAAGCCGCCAAAACCCTGAAAGTACCAACTTTAAGACCGCCGGCACAAGACCCCGACCCGCCACCAATAAACATCAGAATAATCATAAGGTAGAGCGATACATTTGTCATTATATTAAGGTTAATGGTATTAAACCCGGCCGTACGACAGGTTACCGACTGAAAAAGACCGGCTAACATGGTGACGGCTCGGCCAGTACCTGGCTGAGAGGCGCAATATTCAAAGAAAGAGATCCCAATACCACCTGCGATAATCAGAAAAAAAGTCGTAAAAATAACAATCTTACCATACCAACTCAGACAATATTGACTAGGGTTTGCTACCCCCTTAAAAAACCCTGAACCCCAGCGTTTAAAAAGAGCCACGATACAGCCATTAAGCTCAACCACAACCGCAAACCCGATTCCGCCGGTAATAATCAACAACATCACCACCAGATTAACGCCCCAGTCGGCATGCCAATGTGACAAACTGTCCCGATAAAGCGAAAAACCGGCATTACAAAAAGCTGAGACCGAGTGAAAAAGAGCACTGAAAAAGGTAAAATCCCGGGGTGCGGCCGCATACAACAAGAAAGTTCCAATAATCTCTATAATCAAGGTCCAAAGCACAATTTTCACCAGGAGTTTGGCAAAAGGCTGACTCTGCTTATGTTGCAGCCCCTGACCCACAACAAAGCGATCATTCAAAGCGATTCGTTGCTTGATCAGGTAGTAGATAAGTGCGGTATAGGTCATAATCCCGATACCGCCCAGCTGAATCAAGAGCAAAATAACACTTTGCCCAAACAGAGAGTAGGTGGTGCCGGTATCAAGGGTTGCCAAACCGGTCACACAAACGGCTGAGGTAGCGGTAAAAAGCGCATCAAGCCAGGAGATTGCGGCGCCCTCCAGGGCAAATCGGCTATGGAGCAAAAAAGTACCGAAAGTAATCGTCCCGGCAAAAAGGATGATCGGCAGGGTGATTGGAGTTATTCTTTGATTGATTCTTCGCATAAAGATAATTCTCAGGTAGGTTTAGACAAAGCACCATAATCTTATTTTTTGATATTGTCAAAATGGTTCTCTAACCATGCAAAGACAGAATTTAGAATAGAACCAGCATTTTAATTGACTTTAAATAATGCAGAGAGAAGTAGGCTTCGCCCGCCGCCTGTTTACGTTATTAAGGGAAATAAAAAGCACGCTTTTTTACTGTCAAAAAAATGGTTTTCGTATATATTCTAAGTTTGTTCGTAAAGTTTGCAACCAACATCTTTAAAGGTTTTAAAAAAATGGCCAGACACTCGTTGAAAAAATATTTTTACAGCTCAATATTGCTGATCTCACTGGTTTTTGTTCTCGCGCTGGATTGCGTTGCACAACTCCCCCCTGAAGTCAACACCCCACTCGAAAATAGCTTGTATCAGGGCAGCACCGAAGAGATCACCGCTTTCATCACACAACGACAGGAACAGATCTCTAATATCATTATTAACATAGACAAAAATGTCGTCATTGAAACCGACAAAAACATCGAAAACAGTGCCACCGCGGTCAAAGATCTTTTCCTGGGACTCTCTCTACAATACAAAAGCCTGCTGAAAGAGCTTTCCCGAACAACCGCTACCGGACTGAACAAACCCTCGGTCTCGGGACCACCCTACGATATCGAAGGTTTTGACAAAATCATCTCTTTCCAGCGCCAGACCAGCCTGCAGTTGGCTGACAGCAGCAAAAAGTTCTCCCTTCTGCAAAGCCGCCTAACAAGCCTTAAAGAGAGCGCCATCGGCCAGCTCTCCGAATATGCCAAGCTCTTGAAAACCGATTTTGGAAAGCACCTCATACTCTACGAGAAATACGGCAAACTCCTAACTCTACAGGGTGAGTATGCGCTTTTACAGATCAAAAAACCAAAGCTCGAAGTACAGCTCGCAAACCTTCATGAAAACAAAAAATTTGCCGCGGCATGGGTCAAGGAGGCCTTTGCTGAACTTAAGATAACCCCAGAAGATATAAAAAAGGCTCAAAAATTAAGGGCTGAGCGCCAAACCCTTTTCAAGGAAGCTACCGACGCAACCAGCGCCGAATATCAGGACCTTAATCGCCGAGTTCTAATCTACGAGGCCCAACTCAACGAAGCCCTGTCAAAACTTGAAGCAAGCGCTGCCGAAAACACCCCTGAACGAGAGGAAGCGACTATAGAGAAGGAACGCATTGAATTGATCCTGGACGCCCTCAAACTACGCATCCACCTAATCAACCAGAAACGCCTTAATTGTGAAATCAAGACCTTAAAAAGCAATTTCCGTTTGCAGTGGCTGAACAATTATGAACTTGAAGGTGAAAAAAACCGCCTCAGCGACTTTATCAAAAAGTGGAGTCAGGAGACTGATAAGCTGACCCGAAAACAGGAGGCCACCACCACTTCAATATCGGAGGTGACCCTGGCTCGGGCTACCCTGACCCAGAAGCTGGTAAACATTCTTAATAAAAAAACCGCTGCCGAAACCAGCCAACTCCGGAAAACCCTCGATTCCCTCGCCCGCCAGGCTGACAAAGTCAATGAAAACATTGACAAACTTATCATGGCTTTGTCAGAAAATGACCAGGCCTTAAAAAATGCAAAGAGGGAGATTGAGCAGATTCTCGACCTGACCCGTTTCACCATCAGTCTCAGCGAAAGAATTCGGACCTGGAGCGCCCTGAACCTTGCCGGTTTACATGACCACGCCCTGAACATCCTCTATTATCCACTCTTTTCGATCGGCACGTCAACCGTAAATCTGCTGATTATCCTTAAAGTCTTTTTCCTGCTTTTTTTAGGAATCTTTTTCTTGCGTCTGCTACGCCACAAGATTGCTGTCCTGCTTGAAAAAAAGGTCGGCATGTCGCGCGGAGCCATCAATTCGATTACTACTCTGGGCTACTACGCCAGCCTGATCATCGGCGTCCTGATCATCCTCTCCACTGCCGGCCTTGATCTGAGCCAGCTCAGTATTATTCTTGGAGCTCTCGGCGTCGGTATCGGTTTCGGACTCCAGACCATCACCAACAATTTCATCAGCGGCATTATTCTGCTGACTGAACAGACCGTAAAAGTGGGCGATCTTGTCAATCTCGAGTCTGGCCTGGTAGGCGAAGTAAAAAAATTGGCCATCCGGGCTACGGTCGTCCGCACAGCCGAAGGCGAGGATATCATCGTCCCCAATTCCGAATTTATCTCAGGCCGAGTCAACACCTGGACCTATGGCGACGACTGGCGACGACTCGATATCCCCTTTGGGGTCTCTTATGACTCCGACCCCGACGAGATCGTCCAGTTAGCCGAAGCCGCAGCCCGGGAGGTCGCTATTACCCGCGAAGACTTTATGCACCCCTTACGTATATTCTTTGAAGGTTTTGGCGACAACAGCCTCGATTTTTCAATCCGCGTCTGGTGTCGCATGACCAACCTCAAGGCCCCTTCCGGCCTCAAAAGTGACTATTACTTTGCCCTTTTTCGAAAATTTAAAGATGCGGGCGTCACCATTCCCTTCCCCCAACGGGACCTGCACCTGCAGTCGGCTTCTCCCGAATTGGCGGAAAAGCTGCACGCCCTGGTTGCCCCAGAAAAACAAACTCCAGGCGACAGGATTGGTAATGAACTCTCAAAGTGACAACCTCCAGCCCCAGACAGACACTCCAACTCCGGTAAACAGTGAGAAAAAACCGAATCTGGGGGCCTTTGTCGGCGTCTTCACGCCGACCATCCTGACCATCCTCGGAGTCATCATGTACCTGCGTTTTGGCTGGGTTGTCGGGCAGATGGGCCTCTATAAAACTTTGCTGATCGTGATTATCGCCAGCAGCATCACCTTGGTCACCTCGTTCTCCCTCTCCGCCATCGCCACTAACAGCCGAGTCGGGGTCGGCGGCGCCTATTTTATGATCTCGCGTAGTTTAGGGTTAGATTTCGGCGGTGCCATCGGCCTGCCACTCTTTCTTTCCCAGGCCCTCTCGGTCACCCTCTACGCTTTTGGCCTGGCCGAATCTTTACGCTTTGTCTGGCCCGCAACCCCTCTGCTGCCAACGACCTTCGTCATCATTCTTGCAGTTGCAGCCCTGGCCTGGCGCGGGGCTGATATAGCTTTAAAAGCCCAGCTCCCGATCATGGTTATGATCGGCCTCTCTCTTCTGGCTCTAACCGGCGGAGCACTCAGCCACGGCAATAGTGCCAACATTGCCAATCAACTGGCCCCGGAATACGGTTTCTGGGTGGTTTTTGCCGTGTTTTTCCCGGCTGTTACCGGCATCATGGCAGGCTTAAGCCTCTCCGGCGATCTCAAAGATCCCAAAACTGCGATTTCACGCGGCACCCTCGGGGCAATCCTCTGCGGCGTAGTCATCTATCTTATCGTGCCCATACTCCTGGCCTACTCAGGTTCACCAGCAGAACTAAAAGCCGATCCCATGTTCTGGACCAAGGTCTCTTTCCTAGGCCCCTGGCTTATCCTGCCGGGTCTCTGGGGCGCAATTTTCTCATCCGCAGTCGGCTCTATGCTGGGTGCACCCCGAACCCTGCAGGCCCTGGCCCGCGACCATCTGGCCCCAACCTTGTTCGATAAAGTCGACCCTGACAGCGGAGAACCGCTTTGGGGAATTGCTTTGACCTTAGGCATCGCCTTAACCGCTGTTTTTCTCGGAGGTCTCAACAGTGTCGCCCAGGTCGTAACGATGTTCTTTTTAACCGTTTACGGCACCACCAATCTCGTCGCCACCCTGGAAAAAGTCTCCCGCAACCCCGCCTGGCGGCCGACTATCGATATCCCCTGGCATTTAAGTCTCGCAGGCGCCTTCAGCTGTTTTGCGGTCATGGCTCTGATAAATGCCACGGCAAGCCTTGTGGCTATCACCGTAGAGGTGGCCATCTGGTTATACCTTAAACATAAAATCAACCGTGAAACCTGGGGAGATGTCTGGCGTGATGTCTATGTCGCCCTGATTCGATGGGCTCTGGTAAAGCTTGTTCAAAGACCCATGACGGCACGCAACTGGCGCCCCCATCTTCTGGTTTTTGTCAGCGACATCAACAAACGTCTGGATCTGGTCCGTTTCGGTACCTGGTTTACCGAAAATCGCGGGATCGTGACTGCCTGCGAACTGATTGTCGGCGATGTTCTTGATGTCGAGATTGATACTGAAGCCCGACAAGAGCAGATCCGCCTGATTTTGCAGGATGCTGACATCTCAGCCTTCTCCGAAGTCAATGTCGTTCACGATATCGAACGAGGGGTCATTGCCGTAACCCAGGCCAGCGGCATCGCCGGCATCCCGAACAATACCATCCTCCTCGGCATGCCCGACGACCTGCAACGCCTGACTGCTTTTTTGAAACTTATCCAACGCCTTGAGATCATCAACCGCTCTATGATTATCGGCAGCCTGGTGCCGCGTCTACCGGGCTGGGAAAAGAGCCGTAAAAACATCCATATCTGGTGGGGCGGCCTGCAGCGTAATGGGGATCTGATGCTGCTCTTAGCTTACCTTCTGAGCCAAAATCCCGAATGGCATGATACCACCATCCGGGTCTTAAGCATCGCCTCCAATAAACTGATGCACGATAAGACCGAGAAGATACTCAACCACCTGATACCTGAAATCCGAATTAAAGCCGAGATCGAGATTATGATTCGTGATGATGAGTTCAGCATAAAAGAGTTGATGATGTTAAAAAGCAGCGAAGCCGATATTGTCTTTCTCGGCCTGGCAACGCCGGAGGAGGGGGAGGAAGAGGAACACGCCAAACGCCTGTTGGCTATGGCCGAGGGTCTGCCAACCTGTTTTTTCGTCCACAACGGCAGTCTCTTTATTGGTGATCTGCTATCCTCGGAAAACGAATCACAGGCAACAAAAAAAATCTGACTGTTGCAGTCTGGTGAATTTTAATGTAAATGGAGACTGCCGAAAGCAAACCATCTGAAATTCACATAAATGTCGCAGCAGATAAAAATAACCACAAACCACCTGCCTCCTCCCTGGTCGGAACTCTCATACACAGAGATCATGGCCCGCCCTAACGGTCAGCTGATAAATGGTGGCCGGTCATCCTGGGTCTATCGCTTTGTTGACGGGGAGAACATCTGTTTTCTCAAACGCTATACCTATCAGAAAATTCACTGGCGCTACTGCTGGCAGAAATCGCAGGTTCGACGTGAATTTGAAAACCTGGAGAAGATCAAGCGGGCTCAACTAGGATGCAAGACGATCGAAATTCTAGCTTATGGGGAGCAGCGTCGATGCCGCATCCTGACCGATGCCTTCCTCTTGAGTCGTGAGGTGGCTGACAATGAACGACTCTCACTCTTTCTTTGTTCAAACAGAGATCATCCGCAACGACAGTTGGTAGTCAAGAACGTAATCCAACTTGGACAAAAGATTATCGAGAGTGATCTGGCGATCACCGACCTCTTTTTCCGGAATCTTGTCGTGGTTCCGAAAAATGCCGATCTCCATCTACTTGATGTTCAATATTGCGACCGCAACCGACAGCGGGCCGAGATAAAAACTTACCCCCAACTCTGGTCCAACATCTTGCTTTTCTTTACCCTGGAAGAGCAGAACCAGGCGGCCAAGATGCTGACCCCTCATCTACCATACAACCTCGATGAACTGAACAAAAGAGCTCAACAATTTATTTATAAAGAGAAAAAACGCAAAGCGGCTGAACTGGCCTTCATAGAAAATTATCAATTTTCATCAGACCTCAAGGAGTCAAACTAAATGGAAACCATCGAAAAAATCAACAACCTCTTTAACGATCCCGAACTCCGCGGCAAGCTGCTCACCTACCGCTGGCCCCTAGCGATTGCCGCACTGATCATTCTCATCCTCTTAATGGAACCGCAATACTTCTGGATTGGGTTACTGATCTCGCTGGCCGGTGAAGCCCTCCAAGTCTGGTGTTTTGCGTCCTTAAACAAGAAAAAAGAGCTCGCCGCCAATGGTCCCTACGTCGCCGTCAGAAACCCAATGTATATTGGCCGCTACTTTCTCATCCTGGGAGCGGTTGCGATTACGGGAAGTCTCTTCCTGATGATCCTTTTCAGTATTGTCTACTATTTTTATATGACCAACCGGGTGGAAAGAGAGGAAGTCGTTTTAGCGGAAATTTTCGGCGACGCCTACCAGGAATACTGCAGCCAAACCAATCGTTTTTTTCCCGCCTGGCAGAAAATTGACAAAGAGGCTATCCGCTATTTCAGATGGGATCTGTTTTTTAAGAACAATGCCCACTTGAACCTTATCGCCGTACTGGTCGGATACCTGATTGTCTATAGCTGGCTTTATTAAGAGAGGAGTTCTCCGATTAAGCGACGACTGGAGATATTCGCTAGGGCCCCGCGGCGGGCCCTTTTTCGTCTGGCCTGGCCGACCCTGATGGCGACCATGGTTCAGACCATGTACAATCTCGTCGACACCGCCTACATCGGGCGCCTCGGAACCGCACCGCTGGCGGCCCTGACTTTCTCCTTTCCTCTATTTTTCACGTTGGTCTCATTTAATATCGGTATGGGGGTGGGCCTCAACTCCACGGTTTCCCGTCTCCTCGGTGCCGGCGATGAAAGGGCGGCAGCCAACACAGCCATGCACGGAATTGCCTGCTCTCTACTGTGCGCCATCCCGCTCTTTCTGATCGCCGAGATCTTTCTCGACCCTTTACTGACAATTCTCGGAGCCGAGATGGAAGTCCACAAACTGGCCGGCGACTATATGCGGATAATCGCCGGTGGGATTTTCCTGATGTTTCCGATGTACGCCATCTCCAGCATCTTTACGGCCCAGGGCGATACCGTCACGCCAATGAAGATCCAGTTTTTCACCCTATTTCTCAACTTAGGCCTTGACCCGCTTTTTATCTTCACGTTTAAAATGGGCATCAAGGGGGCCGCTATAGCCACAAATATCGCCCTGCTGGCTGGATTGATCCAGGCACTCTTCTACCTTAAACGCCGTTCCGCACTGAATCTTGGTCGCCGAACCTGGCATCTTTCCTTTGCCACCATCAGAGAGATCTTTGCCATCGGCCTGCCGGCCAGCCTGGCGATGCTCATGATGGCAATTTACATGATGGGCGTCAACCGACTGATTGCAGTATATGGCACCGATACGGTTGCAGCATTAGGCCTGGTAACTCGGATAGATAGCGCCGTCATTATCCCGATGGTCGCTTTCTCAGTTGCCCTGTTGACCCTGAGTGCCCTTTTTTACGGCGCCGGGCGGCTTCAACTACTGCGCGAGATTATCCAATTTGCCATCTTTGTTAATGTCAGCTTTGCCTTAAGTTGCTCTCTTTTGATGTTTATCTGGCCCCATTTTTTTATTCGTTTCTTTACCGATAAGGCCGAACCTCTACGCCTGGCGGCCACCTATCTGCGCCTTGAGATCTTAAGTTTTCCCTTTATGGCGATTACGATTGCAGTCAACCGTACCCTTCAAGGGCTAGGTCTAAGTCTACCCAGCCTGGTAATTAACGGTACCCGCCTCTTTATCGTCGCCCTGCCGTTGGCCGCTATTTTCGTTATCTATTTCAAATACGACTTTCGCATGGTTGCCATCGCCGCCCTCTGCGGAAACCTGACTTCAGCCACCATTGCCGGCCTCTGGCTAAAAAGAACGCTAACTCGAATCGAAAATACTCGACCACTGCAAAGACCGCTCTCCTGAAAAACAACACCCCCAACCGCTTCATAGAAAAATACTTTTTCCATTCTTCGAGAAATATGCTAAGCAGGTTTCCCGTTTAAACAAGAACAACTAACATCAGAGCTTCTGGAGAACCTAAACAGTGGAGATAAAAGAGTTGAAAAGTGAGGGTGAAGCCCTGGTCGCAACCCTCTCAGGTCGTATGGACGCGATGACAGGCGGTGAGTTTACGGATCAGATGGGTATCTGGATAGAGGCCGGCCTGGAAAACTTCATAATTGACTGCAGCAAACTTGACTATATCAGCAGCGCCGGATTACGAGCCATCCTGATGGCTGCAAAAAGAATCAAAAGCCTGAATGGTTCTCTGCAACTTGCAGCCTTACAGGAGAGTGTAAACAACGTCTTCAGTATCTCCGGTTTTGACAAAATTATCCCGATTAAAGAAACCCTGGAAGATGCCCTCAACCAATAGCGAACAGATTGCGAACGATTATCTTGAGCTGGCGGCCACGCTGAAAAACCTACCTCTTTTCATGGCCTTCGTCACCGATCGCGCCCGACAATCTGGGTTCAGCTCGAAACGGATAGCGGAGGTCGAACTGGTTATCGAAGAGGCTCTAGTCAATATCATTGACTACGCCTATCCCGACCGGGAGGGCTGGCTGAGACTGAACTTAAAGACCGGAGCGGAGGGCGGACTCAAGCTTGAGATCAAGGACCGGGGGGTCGCTTTTAATCCTTTAGAGATTGAAGATCCCGACCTTAGAGCCGAACTCATGGAGCGACCGGTCGGCGGCCTCGGGGTTTTCCTGATTAAGAAGTTTAGCGACAATCTCTTCTGGAAACAACAGGGTGACGAAAACTGCCTGACAATCATTTTTAAAAAACGCCATGCCTAGAAACAGACCTCTAACAAGAATTTTATTCTTTATCGGCCTGTTCTCCCTGTTGCTAGGCTCGGGCCACTTTAAAGCCGAGGCCGCCCCTTTACAAAAAGTAACTTTTATTCCTCTCTGGCTTCCCCAGGCCCAATTTGCCGGCTATTACGTTGCCCAAGAGAGCGGTATCTACAAAGAACACGGCCTCAACTATCCCGAAGATGGCATCTATGCCTTAAAAGAGACTTGGTTACAAAAACCGGATCTCTGCCAGGCTTTTGTTAAAGCCTCACTGAAAGGCTGGCAACGGGCCTTTGCTGAACCTGAACTAGCTCTCGACATCACCATGCGCAACCTTAAAAGAGAGCATATTATCTCCAACCGCATTCATCAAAAGTGGATGCTTGAGCGCATGCGCGACATCATCCAGCCAGCGGCTGAAAAAAACCGTATCGGGCAGTTAAAAGAGGATGATTTTCAGCGCCTGGTAACTGGTTTAAAGAGACAGAGTCTCATCGAAAAAATTCCCAACTTTAACGATTTCTATCAACCTGTGGCGGGAGAGTAAGATGATTTTTTTACGCCACCAGGGAATTGCCTTCAAATTGAGCCTTTGGGTCTTAAGCGGGGTGACTCTGGTCATCGCCGCCATTTTGACCTTAAACTACCATAGCACCCGACGTTTGATGGTCGAAAAGATCGAAGATAACGCCTTGAATCTGGCCCAGTCGACGGCCAATCGGATCAACACCCTTTTAAAAGCAGCAGAAAAGATCCCCGCCGGAGTCGCCCTGACTATTGCCGAACTCGAACCCGACGATACCGAACTTAAGAGCCTGCTGGCAAACCTACTTGAGCAGAACCCGGAACTCTTCGGGATCGCGGCCGCCTTCGCCCCCAAACCTGATAGCGCTGCCAATAACCTTAAGCTCTACTCCCGCTACTTCATCCGCTCTTATGACCGCATCAAAGAGAGCCCAATCAACTACGATTACCGCTCTCACGACTGGTACCAGATCCCCAAAGTACTCGATCAACCAATCTGGAGCGAACCCTACTTCGGCGAGAGCGGCGGCATCGTCATGGCCAGCTATTCGCACCCTTTTTACCGGGAAAAAGAGGGGAGTAAAAAGTTTGCCGGTATCGTCTGTGTCGATCTAAGCCTGAACTGGCTGCGCAATGTCGTCTCCTCTCTGAAAATCGGCGACACCGGCTACGCCTTTCTCATTACCCGCAACGGTACTTTTGTTACCCACCCCAATCTCGATCTGATCATGAATGAGACTATCTTCAGTATCGCCGAAGCCCGCAACAATCCCGAAATCCGTAAGATCGGTCGCCATATGATCGCCGGTGAAAAAGGTTTTACCGCTTTTACCGGCCTGACCAACAACCAAAAATACTGGATGGTCTACACCCCACTACCGGCAAATGGCTGGTCACTAGGCGTGCTTTTCCCTCAAAACGAGCTGATGGCCGACATCCATGACTTAACTAAGATCATGCTCGGCTTAGGCCTTGGCGGTTTTTTCCTGATTATGCTGGTCATCCTGCTGATCTCAGGTAAGATCACCAAACCTCTGCGGGCTCTGGCCGAAAGTGCTGATGAGATCGCTACAGGAGACCTGGAAGGCGCAATTCCAATACTCAAAAGTGAAGATGAAGTCGGCCGCCTGGCTCTCTCATTTGCCGGAATGCAGCAATCTCTCAAAGAGTACATCAAAAATCTGACCGAAACCACGGCCGTCAAAGAGCGCATTGAAAGTGAGTTAAATATCGCCAGAGATATCCAGATGGGCATCCTTCCCAAAATATTCCCAGCCTTTCCGTATTTGCCTGAATTCGACCTCTACGCTACCATAAAACCGGCCCGCGAGGTCGGTGGCGACCTCTACGACTTCTTTATGATCGACGATCAACATCTCTGCTTTACGGTCGGCGACGTCTCCGGCAAAGGGGTGCCGGCGGCCCTCTTCATGGCGATCACACAAACCTTGATCAAAACTCAAGTTAAAGCCCAGCCCAAACGCTCCTCCACCGCCACACTGCATCAGGTCAATAACGATCTCGCCCGAGACAACCCGTCAATGATGTTTGTCACCCTCTTTATAGGGATTTTCAATATCGTCACCGGTGAGTTGGAGTACTGTAACGGCGGCCACAACCCGCCTTACCGACTCTCACCCCATAAAACCGACCCGGTACAAGTGCTGCCGACAACCGACGGCATCGCCTTAGGGGTTATGGAGGATTTTACTTTTACCGCCAAACGCATAACCCTGACCCCAGGCGAAGCCCTTTTTGTCTTTACCGACGGCGTTACCGAAGCCATGAACAAGCGCGATGAGCTCTTCACCGAAGAGCGCCTCGAAAAAATTCTGGCCCCTTTAACAAAACAACCGGTACAAGAGATCACTGATCAGTTAATACAGGAGATCGAAATCTTTGCCGACGGCGCCCCCCAAGCCGATGACATCACCATGCTGGTGCTGCGCTATTCAGGTAAGGAGGCGAAGTAAAAATGGTTTCTAAGTAAACCTAAATCCCTTTGCGCCCCTGCACCTTGGCGCCTTTGCGTTTAAATAAGGATACCGAGATGAACCTTCAACAACGACGAAATGCAAAACTCACCATAAGAGATGACCTGAACTTTCTCTCCACGGTTCAGGATTTTATCGAAAATACGGCACTCACATTCGGCCTCGGCCAGAACGAGGCCCTGGCCCTGACTCTGGCCGGCGAGGAGATCTTCAACTACCTCTGCACAAGCGTCAAACCCATGGCTGAGATTGAAATCAGCTGTTATGAGGGTGGCTACTATGCGGCTCTCAACTTCAATCTGCCAATTCAAAATTTTGCCCTGCGGGCTTTCAATCTGACCGCAACTATCAACATAGACGACGACAAAAGTCTTGACGAAATGGGCTTGGTCATCGCCTCCCGCATGGTCGATCACCTACAGATAAGCCAAAGCGACAGCGGCCGACTACAACTCTCTCTGCGCAAAGAAAAAAAATATCCGAAAGCGGCTGAAAACAACCGGACAGCTAGCACTCCACTGACGGAAGAATTCTCAATCGTCACGCCCGATGCTGAGGAACTGAAATTTTTCATCAGCGAAAGTCGCCACTGCACAGCACCGGATCTTCTACCTCAGGAGTTTTGTTATCCCGGCAAAATTGTCGACATGGTCAACGCCGGCGACTACCGAGCCGCAATCGTTCGTGATGCCGGCGGCCGTATCGGCGGCGGCATCATCTGGTTCTGGAGTTCAAGTAAAATGGTGGAGTGCAACGGTCCCTACATTCTGGCCGAGGATGCAAGCCCTGCGATTTCTCAGAATCTTCGCCAAAGCATGGCTGAAGCCCTGCTTGAACATTGTCTTAATGCAATTGCCAAGAGTTCGGCAGTCGGCCTCCTCAATCGTTCACCGGGATCAGATCTGCCACGGCACCATTTTGAATCTCTGGGCAGCGCTTTGGAGTTTCACAACACCACCGCACCCACCGAGATAGAAGCTCTTTTTCGCCAAATGCAGGAAGACCCCGGGGCTATCGCCTGGGCCCATCCCGATCTCGAACCCTTTTTACGCCGTGAATACCAACGCCTCACCCTGCCCCGCGAGATTCGTTTAATCAGTGACAGTGGCGAAAGCCCGGCTGATTTTTCGGTTCTCGCCAGCGAATTTGACCGTTCCCGTCAAAAGGTAACGCTACAACCTCTATGGGCTGGTAACGATATGGAAAAGAGTATCGCTGATCACTTAGCCCTCTTTGCCAATGAAGAACTCAACAACATCTTCTTTGTCGTGGATCTCGGTAAAAGCTGGCAGGCCGCCTCCTTTCCAGGCCTCTCTAAAAACGGTTTCACTCCGCGCCTGCTATTGCCCTATGGCGGTAAAGGTGATCTTTTACTCCTGCAGAAGATCGGGGCTTCATCATGAACCCGATCGCCGCCCCTTTAGAAGATCTGGTTCCGGAATATATCAGGCACTTTGAAGCCTATATACCGAGTAAACCCGATGACGAGTTAAAAAAACTCTACGGCTGCGACCCACTCTATCGCCTCAACAACAACGAAAACCCGCTCGGTCCACCTGCTGCCGCCCGACCTATAATTGAACATTTTGCTGCGCCCGGGGCCGCAATCTACCCCAGCGGTGACGCTTACCATCTGCGCCGGGCCCTGGGTGAAAAATTCTCTATGAATCCCGATCAGTTTCTGGTCGGCAACGGCGCCAACGAAGTAATCGCCTTCGTCATCAAAGCTTTCTGCCAGGAGGGTGACAATATCGTTACCGCCGACAAGACCTTTGCCGTCTATGAATGGATCGCTGAATTTTCCGGTTTCAGCGCCCACCTGACCCCACTGCTCGATTTTGGTTTCGATGCCGAAGCCATGCTAAATGCAATCGACAAACGCACCAAGATCCTCTTTATCTGCAACCCCAATAATCCGACCGGCACCTATTGGAACCGGGAACAACTGATCAACTTTATGGATCGGGTCAACGGTCGCCAAATCGTCGTCATTGACGAAGCTTATTGCGAATTCGTCGAACAGGAGGATTTTCCCGATGCGATGGAACTAATACGCCAATATCCCAATCTGGTCGTCTTTCGTACCTTCTCAAAGATGTACGCGTTAGCCGGACTGCGCATCGGATATCTGGCCGGTTCTCTGGAAGTAGTCGACATCATCCGCCGCACCTGCGTCGTCTACTCCGTCAACACCCTGGCCCAGAGAGCGGCGCTCAAAGCTTTAAATGATGATCAACACATCATTGACACCCGCAACCACATCAGAAAAGAGAAAGCCCGGCTTCTGCCCTTACTCAAAAAATTGGGCCTGAAATACCAATCCGGTGAAGGCTGTTTCGTCATGATCCACCTGCCGATGAGTGACACTCTGGCCTATCGCAAGCTGATGGCCAGAGGTGTCATGATCCGCAGCATGACCGGTTTTCGTTTCCCCAACTGGATCCGAGTCAGCATCGGATCCAGTCAAGCGATGACGGCTTTTGTTAAAGCCTTAACGGAACTGATCGAACAAACATCACAATAATATTATGCCAAAAATCTCTTGTAAATCATTGTGGTTAACTATAGGCTTAGAGCTTGTCTTTCTTTCGGAAACGGTTGTGAGCAGGCCGAGTTCCTCATAATTCTGCCGGAAACCGATGTTGATGGAACTAGCAACCTGGCTGAAAAACTGCGGCTAAAACTAGAGAACTCTACCCTCGAACACAAATCCGGAACGCTCGGCATTACCATGTCAATCGGGGTCAGCCAATATCTCCCGAATGTGGATATTGATAACTCTATTAAAGCGGCCGATGATGCACTCTATCGGGCTAAGAAAGCTGGGAGAAACAGAGTAGCCTGTGCGTAAACCGGGCTTAAAGATTTTTTTATTGTGGCCCCAATGATTTCAAGAAAAAGTTTAATTTAAATGACAGACAGCCGCATAAACATGGGTGAAGGGAGGGTCTTTACTGTCCTTTTGCGCCTCGGTGCGCCGGCCATGGTCTCGATGTTTTTTTCGACCCTCTATGCCCTGGTCGATACAATTTTCGTCGCCAAACTCGGAACCATTCCCTTGGCAGCCATGTCTTTGGCCGTGCCGTTATTCTTTGTCGCCATGTCTCTAAGCAAAGGTGTGGCGGTCGGGACTCTGACAACAATGAGTCACGCCCGAGGCCACGGGGATCACGAACAGGCCCAAAAAATCGCCAAGGCGGCTTACCCGCTTACCTTTCTCTTAATCAGCGTTTTATTATTACTGACTTTCCGAACCTTCAACCAACCACTTTTTGCCCTCTTTGATAAAGATCCAAAACTTCTAAGCGAAGCCGCCGTCTATACCCGCTGGCTGGCCTTTAGTTTCCCTTTCATCGGTTTTGCGATGCTCTGCGAAGCCATCTTTTTCAGCTATGGCGACACCAAAACCCCGATGCTGGCGATGATCGCCGGCAATCTTCTCAATATGGTTCTTGATCCGCTCCTGATTTTCAGCTGTGGACTGGGAGTGGAAGGAGCTTCACTGGCCTCACTGCTAGGCTGGGCTTTGTCGGGCGCTATTATGTGGCGCGCTCTCACGAATAAGGGCTTCGACTGTCCCGGTCTGAAATTTTCTCGTAAGCATTTTAAAACCTGGTCCCAAATCGCTATATTGGGAGCCCCGGTCACCTTATCGATGCTGATTATCCCGATTTCAACTGCGGCTCTCAATTACCTCCTTGCGGATTTTGGTCCAGCCTATGTCGGGGCCTGGAATTTGAGTTACAGAATCGAGCAAATGGTGGTTTTGCCACTATATGGTCTCTCCGGTGCCTTGATCACATTTACCGGATTCAATCTCGGCTTTCAACGTTTAGACCGTATCATCGACGGATGTAAAGCAGCGCTGCTCGGCTGTTACATCCTCGTCATTCCAACCATCATTATTTTCTGGTTTCAAGCCGATGAACTGATTGAGATTTTCAAACCCTCCCCGGAGGTGTTGGAGCATGCCATCTTCGCGCTCAAAATCGCCGGTCTCGGCTATCTCTTTGCTCCTTTTGAACTGATCATGACAAGTCTGTCACAAGGAATCAAACAACCGAAATACTCGCTCCTGATCAATTGTCTACGCCTATTGGTTCTAAGGGTTCCATTGGCTCTGTTTTTTTCAAAAATTTGGGACGGCCACGGAATCTACATAAGCCATCCCGTCTCTTTAACCATCTCCGGTTTGGTCAGCTTCATAATCTTGCGCCATCTTTTAAGGCAATGGCCTGAAAAAGAGGAAATACTAGACAAAAAGCCACAATCAGAACTTATTCAGGAAGTATAAATTAGCCATTATGACTACAGGAGATAATCAACAAAAAAATGATCTCATTGAGCCGGAACAGGATTGGAAAATAGATCTTTTTAAACCCGAAGATGCCGAAGGTGTCGCTCTCCTGTTTCGCTCGGTCTACGGTGCCGGATATCCGATTAGGGCCTATGTCGAAGCCGATCTTCTTAGAGCTGAAAATGCTGCCGGCCGTATCATCTCCAGCGTCGCCAGAACCACGAATGGTGATATCGTCGGTCATAACGCCCTTTATCAGAGTGCTCCTTACAAAAAGATCTATGAAGCCGGTGCCGGTCTTGTTCATAAAGAGTATCGCGGCGGACACGGTATTTTCAGCGAAATGGTCGCCCATAACATTGAGGTTGGAAAAACCCGTTTCGGGGTAGAACTGGTCTACGGCGAAGCTGTCTGCAACCATGTTTTCTCTCAAAGACTCGGTCATAATCTTGGCTTGATAACCCAAGCAATCGAAATCGACCTGATGCCGGCGGCGGCTTACGACAAGGAGCAGAGCGCCCGGGGACGGGTTTCAACAACGCTTAATTTCAAAACCCTGAAACCACATCCTCATACGGTTTTTCTGCCCCCGCTTTATGAACAACAGTTACGATTTATCTATGATTCAATGGATGATCAACGAAACCTCACCCTTGCCGATCAGGCCCTGCCTCTTAAAATAAAGACTCAACTTAAAACCGAGGTTTTCAGTTTTGCCGGGATCGCGAGAATCGCCGTCATCGTATCCGGCAGTGATCTCGTTGAAACCTTAAAAAATGAAGAACAACGCCTGCAAAAAGAGGGAGTTGAAATTCTTCAGGTCTGGCTCAAACTGGCTTCCCCCGATGTCGGTGCTGCCATCGTCTGCTTAAAAGAGTCAGGTTATTTCCTGGGCGGCGTCCTGCCCCGCTGGTTCGATGAGGACGGTCTACTGATGCAGAAGATCAAAGGAGAACCCAACTGGGAGGGGATGCAGATTCATTTTGATAACGACCGCAAGCTCGTTGAGCTGGTTCGAGACGACTGGCAAAACTCTAAAAAAAATTAACGGAAACTCAACATGACCACAGAAACCATTGACACCCTGATTATCGGAGGTGGCCTCAGCGGTATCTATGCCGCCTATCTTCTGGCTCAAAGAGATGAATCTTTTGTCCTTCTCGAAGCCCGGGAACGTCTCGGCGGCAGGGTTTTGAGCCCCGAATATGAGAATTTTTTTTCTGATCTCGGCCCTTCGTGGTACTGGCCTGATATTCACCCGAAAATGGCACAGCTTATTGAGGAGCTCGACCTTAAAGGTTTTCGCCAGTATGAAGAAGGTTACGGCCGTTTTCAACGCCCCAACGGGGAGGTCCAGACAGTCAGTGGCTACGCGACAGAACCCCTCTCCTGGCGCCTGCAAGGCGGCATGATGGCCCTGATCACAAAACTCTGCAAAAAGATCCCTGAAAATGCCACCAAACTCAACCACCCGGTCTGCCACATCGAAAAAACGGGTAGTGAAGCTTTTGTCAGCGTCGGCGAGCTGGAAAGAGAACCCTGGACCCGATTCAGAGCCAAAAAAATAATTCTCGCCCTGCCCCCGCGGCTTGCCGCCTCAACTATTCTCTTTACCCCCGACCTGCCTGACAACCTGACTCAGGCGATGCTTAAAATCGGCACCTGGATGGCAGGCCAGGCTAAATTTACCGCCCTCTATGAAAAACCTTTCTGGCGCCAGGCAAAACTCTCGGGACAGGCCTTCAGCCAGCGCGGGCCCATGGGCGAACTCCACGATGCCTCAAACAACGGACAAGGCCCCTTCGGGCTGACCGGTTTTGTCGGTATCCCGGCAGCCCAACGCAGCCATCAACAACAGCTCATAAAGGCAATCCTCTTCCAGCTTGAACTCATCTACGGTAAACCAGCAGGCCAGCCAACAACCCTTTTCTATAGAGATTGGGCTCACGAACAGTTTACCGCCACCAAACTCGACCAACCCCCAATGTATGAACACCCAATCTATTCCCCCCCGGCCCGGCAAACCTCATTCTGGGACGGCATCATCCATTTCGCCGGCACTGAAACGGCCACCAAAAACGGCGGCTACCTCGAAGGTGCCCTGGGCGCCGCCGAACGAGCCGTGGTACTACAAACAACCAAGTTAACTCGCATTTAATTGCGAATTAACACAATAAAAAAGCATTTTTCGTCAATTTTGTCGACTTATAACGTCACAAGCAATATAAAACTTGCAAATCGCAATGAATGTCGATATAGTCGACTTATAAGCATACAACTCGACAAAAGAAACGACTATGGATATTTCAAACACATTGACAGATGGTGCTATTCTTGCCGAAACCGGAAAACGGATTGCGCAGCGTCGACTTGAACTTCAGTTGACCCAGGCGGAGATGGCAAAAGAGGCCGGCATCTCCAAGCGTACGGTTGAGCGAATTGAAGCCGGAGGCTCGGCCCAGATGTCGACGATTATCCGGATATTACGAGTCCTTGATCTTTTGCCGGGTCTTGACCACCTGATCCCCGAACCCGGCCCCAGGCCTATAGATCTGCTTAAACTAAAAGGTAAAGTGCGGCAACGGGCCTCGTCAAGCCGAAAGCCTGATCAAGCCAACAAAAAATGGTCCTGGGGTGACGACAAATGAGCACGGTTGCCGAGGTTAGACTCTGGGGCCGCACCATTGGCGCAGTTTCCATTGTTGAGGGTGCTGATCTTGCCGCCTTTGAGTACGATCCGAGCTTTGCCAAAAGCGGCATTGAGATCTCGCCCATCATGATGCCGCTCTCCAACAGGGTCTACTCCTTCCCTGAACTATCACAAAAAACCTTCCACGGCCTGCCTGGACTACTGGCGGACTCGCTCCCCGACAAGTTCGGAAATGCTCTTATTGACGCCTGGCTCGCGACCCAGGGACGGAGTCCGGAATCGTTTAATGCCGTCGAACGCCTATGCTATACCGGCACACGCGGTATGGGGGCGCTGGAGTTTGCTCCGGCAACCGGGCCTAAAGTCCGGCAGGCCACCAGCATTCACATTGATAAGCTGGTCGATCTCGCAGCGGAGGTCCTAACCCAGCGCCACAATCTGAAGGCTTCATTTGCAGACAAAAACCGAGAGCGGGCTCTAAAGGATATTCTCAAAGTCGGCACTTCAGCCGGCGGAGCTCGGGCAAAAGCAGTAATTGCCTGGAATAGATCGACCAATGAAGTTCGCTCAGGGCAACTTCCGGCGGATAAGGGGTTTGAACACTGGCTGATCAAATTTGATGGCGTCAGCGGTAATCGTGACAAGGAACTCGATGACCCAAAAGGTTACGGCCTCATCGAATATGCCTACGCAAAAATGGCAAGCGACGCCGGAATAACTATGAGCGAATGCCGAATTTTCACAGAAAATGATAGAGATCACTTTATGACACGGCGTTTTGACCGCCTTGCCGGCGGAGAAAAACTCCACATGCAGTCACTTTGCGCAATGGCCCACTACGATTATAATCTCGCCGGGGCTTACGCTTACGAACAGGCACTTCTCATTATCAGAGAACTCGGCCTGCCAATGAGTGCGATTGAAGAGATGTTTAGGCGTATGGTCTTTAATATCAGCGCCCGCAATCAGGATGATCATGTCAAAAATATCGCCTTCTTAATGGACAAAACCGGCGCCTGGTCTCTTGCACCTGCTTTTGACATGACTTACAGCTTTAATCCTGCCGGAGCCTGGACGGCCAACCATCAGATGTCAATGAACGGTAAACGTGACGGTTTCAAACTGGAAGATTTCAAAGCTTGCGCAAAAGCCGCCTCAATGAAACGCGGACGTGCACAAACAATTGTCAACGAAGTGCTCGAAACGGTCTCACGCTGGCAAGAATATGCTGACGAAGCAGGAGTTTCCGGAAATTTACGTGACCGGATTCAGAAGACTCTACGGATGAGAGAATTAGGAATGAAAAATTCTTAATTACATAATTTAGGGAGGATGGCTGATGTCTGATAACGGTAAGGTTAAAACCCTGGAGTGGATTGAGAAAAAGATTGTCGATTTTGTTAAAAATTCGCCGGAAAACTCTCTAAAAAACGATGAAAACAGACCGGCTTGGGGCACTCCTTTAGTCGCTTTTGCCCGTGGTGATGACGCTCTCTTTAGCGAACAGAAAAAAGATATCGGGCCATTTTACTGGACGCCACCGGAACTATTCGAGCTGGCTTACCCTGAACTTACAATTGCCGACGATGAACTCGCGGTAATCTCCTGGATACTGCCACAAACCCGCTTAACCCGGCAGGCCCATCGCCACGAGAAGTCTCTCCCGGCTGAAGCCTGGAGTCGAGCCCGGCTTTATGGCGAACAGTTTAATGAACTTTTGCGCTCAAAAATTGTTGAGTGGCTCCGAGAGGCTGATATTCCAGCGGTTGCGCCATTACAGCTTCCGCAGTGGCAGTGGCAGGAATCCAAACGTTACGGGTTCGCTTCAAACTGGTCTGAGCGTCATACCGCTTATATCGCCGGCCTCGGCACCTTCGGCCTCAGTGACGGCCTGATTACACCAGCCGGTAAAGCGATGCGCTGCGGTTCGGTGGTTGCCCGTCTGCCGGTAGCCCCGGCAGAGCGACCTTACACCAAATATAACGCCTACTGTCTCTTCTACAGCCAAGGTACCTGCGGCAAGTGCATTGAACGTTGCCCGGCCGAAGCAATCAACCATTCGGGCCACGACAAAAAACGTTGCGCTGCCTATATCGGTGAAATAACCTCACCCTATGTAGAAAAGAGCCTGGGTGAACCGGTCAGCAGCTGCGGCCTCTGTCAGGTCGCCATCCCCTGTGAAGCCGGCATTCCGCAACAAAAATAGTGCAAAAGCAAGAACTGATCGTTGGAATACCGGCCCTTGGAATGTTTTAAACTTTGTGCCTTTGTGCCTTGATAGCTTTACAAAGTAAAGCCGGATATTTACGGAGCCTACTTAAATGAAGATCTATTACTTGATCTATGGCATCTTTTACATGAAATATTCTGCCTTAAAATTGCGGCTTTTGATGGCTCGGTCGCGGAGTTTTTCCAAGAGCAAAGCGCCCGGGGTTTACTTGAAAGTTTAATGTCGAAAATCAACATCTTCAAGGCAGATAGATTTGACTAGGTACACCTTCTCGGGCGGCCTCGGCCCGCTGTCTGACGCGATCATATATAGCCGTCAAGTCCGCCTCGATAGCATTCTCGGGACAGAGGCGCATACAGTTAAAACAGAGGATGCAGTGCTCCGCAAAAACCGGCCAGGGGGTCAGTGTCAATGCCGCAACCGGACATTGGGCGACGCACTCGCCGCATTGCGTACAAACATCTTCGTTCACAGTTCGTTGCGGAAGAATTCCTTTAGCAATCTGAAGATTGAGTTTAAGCATATCCTCCACCATGGGGCGTGGTTGATATTCGAGGATTGCGGGAAGCAGTAGCAGAGGTTCCGGTAAACCCAGATTTTTCTCCACCCCATCCACCAATTCCTCAAGCAGACGGTCATCTGCTGCATTTGGATGACCTAAGCCCACCGGATTTTCCAGTTGCCACATCAACGAATGGACCGCCAAGATCTTGGCTGCTGCAATCACGCCATAACCCCGCGCTGCCAGAGCAGCCCCCATCTCTTCCAGAGCCAACCCACTGGTTGCGCCACCCCAGGTTGCAAAGGGCACTGCGTAGCTTTGATTTTTTGCCGGCAAACGCTCTATAAGATCCACAATCAACGGCAGTGCATGGGATGCGTAAACCGGTGAACCGATAAAAACAGATACTTTTCCTTCGGTCTCAGCCAAGTTACGCAGTACCTGAGTCAGCTGTTTCTCATCTTTGCCGATTTCACAAACCGTCACTTCCCGTTTGCCCAGTTTAAGTTTGCTCTCGATAACTTTAGCTGCATGCCGAGTCGTTCCGGCCGGAGAGCAGTAGAAGATAAAACTTTTGAACGTTGTTTCAGCCATTTTCCGGAAACCTCATGAGCGTCTAAGTTAATAAAAAATATTTCGGTGACAATACCAAGAAAAGGGGTTGCAAACTTATTGCGACCCCTTTTCTTGCCTAATGATTTTAAAACCGTTTCAATAGTCGAAAGACATGCTGAGAAAAGATAACAAAAAGACCGCCCTTAATCACTTCCAAAACGGATTTTCGTCATCCCATTGCCACATGTGAGCATCGCCTTTAGCTTTTTCACCACGAACCTTGTGGGTGCACTGGCCGCCGCCGGCGAAAGCCAGAGAAGTAACAGCCAGCATTGCCATAACCAGCATAAGTACTAAAACTTTTTTCATCTTGAACCCTCCCCATCTAGATCTAAAGGTTATGTTACCAGGTGTCGAGTCCAAATAATCGCAATAATTGTGCCACGACCCAGCTAGCACAATATCCTGAATTATAGCCCAAGTTCTAAAAAAAGCCTTCGACGAAAGTGTTTTTTATCGACAATTTTGTCGATAAAATTGTTAGGCTGGGATAACCGAAAATATTAAAACTACTACGCCTCTTTGCGCTTCTCTTCATCTCTGATTTCGCGGCGCAGGAGTTTACCGACTTTTGATTTAGGCAGCATATCGCGAAACTCGATGTAGTGGGGAATCTTGTAGGGGGCCATCCGTTTGCGGCACCAGCCCGTTAAGGTTTCGCCATCAACCCCTTTGGCATCCTCTTTGAGAACGACGATGGCTTTGATGCGCTCGCCGCAACTGGCATCCGGGATACCAACCGCACAAGCTCCCATAACCGTGGGGTGATCTTGAAGAACAGCTTCAATTTCAGAGGCAGAAATACGGTAGGCCTTATATTTTATGGTATCTGCAGTTCTTTCGACAAACCGGATCTCACCATTTTCATCAATGCAGACATAGTCACCCATACGATAGAAGACCTCATCACCGATCTTGACATAGGAAGCTTTAGTCTCCTCCGGTTTATTCCAGTAATTTTTAATTGTATAGACCGAGCTTACCAACAGCTCTCCGGTAGCCCCGACCTCAACCTCCTTTAGAGTTTCAGGGTCGACCACCAGACAGCGCCGTGAGGGCAGGATACTGCCGACCGTCCGAGGGTCGGGGTCCTGATCAAGACAGCTGTAGGTCAGATGACCGACCTCGGTCGAGCCGTAAACCTGATAGAGAGGGTCGCCGGTTAACTCCAACCAGCGTTTAAATATTTCACCCGGCAATACGTCCCCCCCACAATAGCAGTACTTTAGTGATGAAATATCGTAGCCGGATAAACGGTCATTTTCAAGAATCATACGGTAGAGAGCCGGCACTCCAAGCATCCAACGGACATTGAAACGTTCTATTTCGCGCAGAGTTGCATCAACCTCCGGAATCGGCATCAGCACCGTTGTGATACCGAAATTGAGGCCCGCAGCCAGCAAAAAACCTTTGGCCATAATGTGAAAAAGCGGATTCACCATGATCATGGTATCGTTGCCTTCATTGATATAACCACGAAAAAGATCCATGACATCACTGACATACGAAACCTCGCCGGCATGACTGCCGGGCACGCCTTTGGGAAAGCCGGTGGTCCCGCCGGTGTACATAATATAGGCGAGATCTTCGTCGGCATCAATATCGACGGCTGGAGGCTGAGGCGGGGCTTTGCGCAGAAGTTCATTGAAACGGTAGATATTTTCTCCGCGAACGGTGCTACCCTTAGGGATTTTATCGACCAGATTACCGAAAACCTTCTGCCAGGTATAGAGCATATCAGTCAAGTTAGTAATAATTATCCGCTTTAAAGGGTGCCGGCGATCAACCTCCTTAACATAACCAAAATTGGTGTCCATGCAGAGAACCGTCTCAACCTCGGCATCTTCGACCATGTAGAGTAGTTCATGCGAAGTGTAAATCGGCGACACCGGCACAACCACGGCGCCAATTTTCTGGATAGCGAAGTTAGCTATGACCCATTGCGGAGAGTTACCCATATAGATCATGACCTTGTCCTGATGCTCAACGCCTAAATGATGCAGAGCGGTAGCGAACTGGTCGATCATCTGCTTAAGAAATCGGTATGAGAATTTCCGCCCCAGGTAGATCAGAGCGTTGCTCTCTGGATATTTCAGGCTGGCCTCTTCAAAAGCTGAAAAAGTATAGACTTGACTTTGATCCATATCATACCCTAATCCGGCCTGGCCGGAGCCAAACAGGTTATCTAAAAAATTCGTTCTTCACTATTTAGCCACGAAATTGCACGAAAAAAGCACGAACTTTTTGTGTAATTTCGTGTATTTTCGTGGCTAAAAAATTGGCTGCTTCATGTTAAATTTCATTGGAAAGGTACTGATTTAGTCAGACTCCAAAATAGGCCGCTTTGACATCGGGATTATCGAGCAGTTCCTGACCGGAACCGGACATAACTCGAGAGCCGTTCTCCATGATGTAGGCGTAGTCAACAACCGGAATAACCGGCCGCGCAAACTGTTCAGTGATTATAATCGAAATTTCTTTCATCTCCCGAATACGTTTGACCGATTCCATGACAACCTGCTGATAGGCCGGGCTTAAGCCAAGCAGTGGCTCGTCAAGTAAAAGCAGTTTCGGTTGAGCCATCAGGGCCCGGCCGATGGCTGCCATCTGCTGTTCCCCACCACTCAAAAAACCGGCCGAACGACTCAGTAGTTTTTTTAAAGGTGAAAAGATCTCCAGAACATAATCAAGGGTCTCTTTGGCCTCTTTGCGGGTCGCCAGATAAGCGCCGATCTTCAGATTTTCAAGAACACTGCTTTCAGGGAAAAGACGCCGCCTTTCAGGACAGAGAACGACTCCCATACGAGCCCTGAGATGGGGTTTAGTCTGACTGATATCCTGACCAAGAAGAGTAACTTTACCCATAACGGTTATCTGCTCACCACCCCGCATCTTCTCCTTCTTCATCTGATCAAGAATAATCCCCGACAAGGTATACATTAAAGTTGATTTCCCGGCGCTGTTGGCTCCAAAAACCCCGATAATCTGGTTTTCACCACACTTTATAGAGATATTGTTTAAAGCCAGCATGTTTTCATAGAAAACCATCAAGCCTTCTGCGACCAGCATATCAGACCCCCTCATCAGCCCCGAGATAGGCTTCTTTGACCTTCTCATTGGCCATCACCTCGGCCGGTAAGCCTTCGATAATTTTATCACCATAACTGATGGCCATAACCCGTTTGGCAACCTTAAAGAGCTCTTTCAACCGATGCTCAATCATAATAATCGTCACTCCGGACTTATTGAGTTTTTCAATCAGAGGTACCATCGAGGCAATTTCACTCATACTTAAACCGGAAAAAACCTCGTCACAAATCAAAAGGTCCGGATTAAGGGCCAGGCAGCGGGCCAGCTCCAGGCGTTTCAAATAGCCGGTCGGCAAGGTCCCGGCAAGTTTGTAAGGAACCTTCGATTCACGTTCAAAACCAACCTCTTCCAAAAGATCCAGAGCAATAATATTGCGGTCACCATGGCGACCACCACCTCGCCAGCCACCGGTTTTACGAGCTCTCGGCCCATAGAGGGGAATGATCAGATTTTTATAGGCCGGCATACTGCTGTAAGGGCGCATTATCTGAAACGTGCGACAGATCCCCAAATTGACAATATTATGCGGTTGCATACCCTTAATATTACGGCCGTTGAAAACAATCTCGCCGGCTGAAGCTTTGATAAAACCGGTAATACAATTTATGAGCGTGGTCTTACCTGAACCATTGGGCCCGATAACCCCTAAGATCTCGCCTTTGGAGATCGCAAAGTTGATATCATTTAAGGCCGTAACCCCGCCAAAATTTTTACTCAAATTCCTAACTGTCAACATTGCCATACTCATAAAAAATTAAAAAATTGGACGGCAAAGTAAAATGTTCAGATGCGAGGCACGCAAATCTTGAGGAACGAGGCGTACATACAGTACGTCGCAGTGACGAAGGCTTTGCGTAACGACGCAGGTGGACTTTTTACGAAGCCGCGTCATTAGATCTCTACCCAGCGTTCAAACTGACTATACTTACGGGACAGGTAATTAAGTAAGCCCTCGCCCTTGATAACGATCACGACCGTCAAGATCAATGAATAAGAGACAATTCGCAAAGGCCCGAAGGCGCGTAAGGCCTCGGAGAGCGGCACCAAAAGAATCGCCCCGACCACGGCGCCAAGCAGACTTCCCCCGCCGCCGACCACGGTCGCAGCAATCGGGATAATCGAAAAATCTAAAGCAAACATAGAGAGCCCGGCCCACATATAAGTATGAGCCAGATAAGCCCCGGCAAAACAACCTAAGAAAGAGGCATAAAACAAGGCTTGAGCTTTAACAACCGTTATATTGATGCCCGAAGCTCTAACCGATTGGTCGTTATCCTTAATGCCCTTGATCACCAGGCCGATATCTTCAACCGCGAGACGGCGCAGAGCAAAGAGAAAGACCAAAGTGGAGATAATCAAAAAATACTGTTCGACCCAAGGATTAGCAAAGCCCGAAATATCCATCATCCCGTTGGTGCCACCGAAGAGTTCAAAAGCCTCTATAATTCGGGTCATCATCAACGGGTACATTAAGGTGATAATGGCAAAATAGACCCCGCGCAAAGGCAGACAGGGAAGCAAAAAAAATGTACAAAAAGCAGCCCCACCCAAGGCCGCCACGGGGATTGAAAGGAATGGAGAAAAGTGCAGATATTTATTCAGCAGGGCTGCCCCATAACCCCCGACCCCGACAAAGAACGAGCCCCCGAGACAGACCAGACCGACATAGTTGGCAAGAAAATCAAAGGCCATCGACAAGAGGGCATAGATACAGACAATCAAAAGTACCTTCTGCCAATAGGGGAAAAAATAGAGGATTAACGGAGCTAACAGAAAGCCCCCAACCAGTAACGCCCGCGGGGCCATAAGATAAGATATTTCACGCCATGAAGATAAAGCATAAATGCTGTCGGAACGTACCTTTATCCCGCGATCAATCCTCTCCTTACGCATTCCTGTTTTCATTTTTTTAAACTCTCTCTTCAAGCTCTTTATGTTTACCGAAAAAGCCTGACGGCTTTATAATCAGGGTCGCAATGATAGCGCCTAAGGTAACCACCATCTGAAAATGGGTAGCCAGATAAGTAACCGTAATGACCTGAAGGAACCCGAGAACAAAAGCAGCCAGAACAGTACCACCCCAACTCCCGATGCCGCCGACCATGCAGACCGCCAGAGCAAAAATCAGGGTATTGTAGCCGGCCTCGACAACAATACTACCAAGCGGAAAAATCATCAGGGCGGCCAGACCGGACATGGCCGAACCTAAGGCCATAGCCAATGTGGCGGTCATATCAGAATCGATGCCGAGCATCATCGCGGCCCGCTCATCCTGAGCAATCCCGCGCAAGGCGAGACCGGTTCTCGTAAACTTGGTAAAAATCCAAACCGCAACCAACATCACCAGACCAACCGTAACCACCATCAAACGCTGGTAATCGATCGGCACATCACCAATAAAAAGCATCCCTTCAAAAAGCACCGGTAGGGTGAAAGTGGTTCCTTTGAAACCGAGCCAGCGAAAGGTTTCAATCATAGCCACACCGATAGCATAAGTGGCAATAATCTCGTTCATGTTCATGCCCCGGATACGCTTCAAAATGACCTGATATATGAGAACCCCGACCAGGGCAGCACCGGCTAAAGATAGTAACGCCGCCGGGAGCAAAGGCAAGTTGAGCTTATGCATCATGATCCAGGCGATGAAACCGGTAAAGACAAAGATAGCGCCATGAGCAAAATTGGGTAAGCGACTGACACCGTAAACCAGGGTGAAACCAAAAGCAATCAGGATCAGCTTAAAGCTGTTGACAGTCCCGTAAATTAAAATTTCCACCAGTAACCACCATAAAGTTACAATTAATAATAACGAACTTTGCTTCGCCCCCCATATCCAAAGACAGAATTAAATTCTGTCCCAGCATCGAGGGCGGAACTAGGTTTAGTATTCACCACAGAGAGCACCAGAGTTCACAGAGAAAAGCCTTCCGGCCCTGACCTCTGTGATCTATGTGTACTCTGTGGTTTAAAAACTCTGGTCAAACCAAATTATACTGGCTCATAGTCTGTGCCATAACTATCAGCGTAGATCACCGGAGCCCGGCGGCGGCTGGCCGGCACTCCACCAACTGCTTTGCCGACGTAGAGAAGGCCTATAATTTCTAAATTTTCGGGCACTGCAATAATCGGCCGCACGTCATCAGGATTGAAGAAGGTAAACCAAAGGGTACCAAAACCCAACGCCGTTGCCGCCAGCATCATGTTCTGAAGACAGGCCGAACCGGCCTGAATGCTGCCAACGGGTTGATTAAAATAATCCCCGAGACCACCTTTGCTCGGATCAACCAAAACCGCAATGACAAGCGGGGCTTCCTCCATAAAATCGATACTGAAACCACCAACCCAACCAGGACCACCTTTGTCAAGTACCGTCTGCTTGGCCTTTTCGCCGGCCTGTCGCAACTTTTTCTTGGTATCATCTGTGGTAATGATAACAAATGACCAAGGCTGCTGGTTGAGTGGATTAGGCGCCTGTTGGCCAGCCTTTATTATCATTTTTATCTCTTCCGGCTTAAGGGGTAGTTCCGGTTGAAAAGATCGACAACTCTTACGCGCCTCAAGCAGGGAAAAAAGATCTGCAAAATCCATAACCTTTAACCCCCTTTATTTCATCCAGGGCGGCAGGATGATGTCCCCGGTGGCCCCGGCTTTGGGAAAAAATTGCACACGTTTGCCATCCTGCCACTGAAACATACAACCGGTAGCTCCTTTTTCCGGATCGTCGGATGGAATAATCTGGTGGTTCTTGGCGAATTTCATGCGCCCGTAAACCCCCATCAAATCCTGAGCTTCGAGAGCCTTGATAACCGCATCAGAGTCAAGGCTGCCGGCTGCTTCGATGGCCTCTTTAAGTTGGTAGACTGCCATATAACTGGATGATGTGCCATAGCCTTCCGGCTCCAGGCCCCATTTTTTCTTATAGGCGTCGACAAACTTCATCGTCCATGGAGTCATGGTTGACGGTACATTACCACCATTTACAGCATCAACAATCGTAAATTCACAGTTACCCTTAGTGGCATCCCAGAAATTAGGTTGTTCGGCTGCCGACATAAAACCCATCGGCACACACTTCATCTTCATATTCTTCCACTGTTTAAGCAAAATTGCCGATTCCGGCATATCCATCCAGATAAAAAGAACTTCAGCTTTAAGGCGACGGGCTTTCAAAAGACCCATGGAGAAATCGGTGGCCCCGGTGGGATAAATCTCCTCGCCAAGAACTTCCCATTTGCCGGTACCCTTGAGCAATTTTGCAATGAAGCCACCAGCTTTGCGAGCATGGGCGACATCTTGAACCATAATAAAAGCTTTTTTAAGTCCGTGCTCACTGTTTAATTGATTAAAAACCTTGATCATATCTTTACCAATCGTGATAATCTCGGAAGAGTTGCGAAAACAGTACTTAAATTTATCGTAATCAGCGGCAATCCTCTTATGGTAACCAGGGCTTAAAACCCCGGTCGTAACGATTGAGACTTTTTTATGCTTATTTAGAAGATCCATAACCGCCATCGCAGCTTCCGAACGAACCGGTCCGCCGACAATAAAATCAGCCTTTTTTTCAAGAATAAGTTTTTCAACTCCGAGCAGGGCCTCACTGACCGGAACCCCGGGTTCAAGCGACCTGGTATCAATCACCTCAACTTTAAAAGGATGACTGGCCCCTTTAAAAGTAACCCCACCAGCCTGATTAATCTCTTCAACCGCCAACTTGATGCCTCTTTCCGCATCCCAACCATAGAGAAAAGCGGTTGACAACGGAGCTCCTAAAACGATTGGTTTTCCGGTAGCGCTGGCCCCAGCTACACTTGCAGTACAGACAACAAACAAAGCGACCATTAACCAGATAAAGCTCTTACAAACTCTCATCACAACACCTCCGCCATAAGTTATGCATTATCCTGCCTTCATGAAAATAAATCTCGAACTGAAAGAGCAAACAATATGCCATAAAATGATATTTTATAAAATCTACACGATAAGAAAATCACGGCCACATAACTCACACATATACCATACGATGAATACAATATCACTATTCATAAAAACGTTTTATCTAAAAATGAATGAGAGGGGATAAAAACGGATAACAACTGTATAATAACTTTCCCAGGTGGAAAGT
>JANTGZ010000004.1 GCA_024762675.1 Thermodesulfobacteriota bacterium
TATAAAGAAAGGTTGAAACAGAAAATTTTAGAGATGTTTTCTGAGATTAAGGTAAATTGGCTGGAGGGCAAGAAAGAGGAGACCCGTCGAAGTATGATGAAATACTTAAAATTGGTGCCGGGTGGTAACGAAATTTTAGTGCTTCGTGATGTTATTTTTACGCTTGATGAAGAAGATGCATCACAGCAAATTGTAGAGGGTAAGGAAAAAGAAAGAAATAATTTTTCCGGTAAGCTTCTCTTGCAAAAGGCCCAGAGTTACCTTGACGCCGGTTATGCGGAACCGGCAATAGGTATTTTGGAAGGATTGTCGCGGAAAGAGTGTGATGAAAGAGCATTTTACAGAGAAAAAATTGGTGACATCCGACTGCGTCAAAAAAATCTACAAAGTGCCCTCTGGCACTATAGAAAGGTTTTTACTGATGATATGCTTATGCAAAAAATGCAAGAAAAAATTGTTCAATTAAAACTTGATTCGGTGGGAAAATAAGTTGGCAATAATATGAGCTGGCCTCAATTTCGTTTTATACTTTTAATGCCGGGTAAAGGTGATTTACCAGCCTCTGAAATATCTCTTTTTGTGTCGCTGCAACAGGAAAAAAAATGGGCCGAAGCTGTAAAGTTTTATGAATCCATTTTGTCGCGCCGAAGTGATTATTTACCGGCTTTAAATGCTTTGGCTAAAGTCGCTTTTGAAAATAGAGATTATGAGGCCTCCTTTCAGTTGCTGGCAAGGATCTTGAAGAGACACCCCTTGAATCCGCACTGGTTGAATAATCTGGCCGTAGTCATGGCAGCACGAGGGGATGTTGCAGGAGCCGAAACGATCTTTCGTAAAGCTTTGACTCTGGATTCTGAAAATGTCGAAGTGCTCTACAATGTTGGTTGCTTATTGGTTTGTCAGGAAAAGCCGGGGGCGGCTTTGGAGGTGTGGCGGAGATGCCTTGAAAAACAACCACTGCATCGGCCGACAATTTTTGGTTTAAGCCGAATCTGCAAGGAGTTGGGTCTGGTCGTAGAGGCCACTCTTTATTGCCGTCAGCTTGTTGAAATGGTTCCTGATGAGGCCGAGTATCTTCAGAATCTCGGGCTCATGCTTTTAAAGCAGGGTGTGCTTGTTGAAGGGTTCAAGCTCTATGAGGCCCGTTGGCGGGCCAATAAGCTGTTTACGCTGCCGCAGGAACATCTTTGGAGTGGTGACAAATCTCTTCTTAAGGGTAAAACTATCTTGTTTTGGGCCGAGCAAGGGCTGGGGGATACTCTCCAGTTTGCTCGCTATTTATCTATGTTACATGCTCTTGCCCGAAATGTTGTGGTAGCGGTTCCGGATTCTTTGATTAATCTGATGCAGACCAGTTTTCCTGCAATTGAAGTGGTCTCTACGAGGGATCTGAAGAGTCTTGAATATGATTACCATGCGCCGCTTTTGAGCCTGCCCCACCTTTTTGAAAGTTCGCTGGCAGATATTCCTGATCGAGTGCCCTATTTGCAGGTCGAGCAATCCCGGTTGAAAAATTGGCGTGAAAAATTTGGCAGTTCGGAAAACATTCGGGTTGGCCTGGTCTGGGGTGGTAATCCGGCGCATCAGAACGACGCGCATCGGTCGATGCCTTTGTCTCTGTTTGCACCACTTTTAAACATCAAGGGGGTTTCCTGGTATTCTCTGCAAAAAGGCAAACAGGAGAAAGAACTGCAGAGTTTTTTGGATACCTCAAATGGGGTTGCTTTGGAAAATCTTGCCCCTGAGTTAGGGAGTTTTGAAGATACAGCTGCTGTGATTAACCTTCTTGATCTGGTGATTTCAGTCGATACTTCAGTGGTTCATCTGTCCGGGGCATTGGCTCGGCCGACGTGGTTGTTGTTGCCGTTTGACGCAGATTGGCGCTGGCTGCTTGAGCGTGAAGATTCGCCTTGGTATCCGACGATGCGACTTTTTCGGCAGCCAACTCCCGGAGACTGGGAGTCGGTTGTTGCGGCAGTCCGGGGGAGGTTGGAGGAAATTATTCAGGGGAAAGACGACCTCATAAATAATGATAGTTGAAGGAGGTGTTGCTTAAGTGGTTTAGGCCAGACATATACGACACTTAGAGGTTTAGTTCGTTAAATTATCGAGAGCTTGCTTGGCATCCATATTCTGCGGTTCTATTTTCAGAACCAGATCGAAAAAATTGCGGGCTTCTTCTTTGGATTCCAGTGCTAGGCAGAGACTGCCTATCATCATCAAGGCTTCAATATCTTGCGGGCTCGATTTTATGACTTCAAGATAGTGGGGCATGGCTTCTTTCGGCTGATGTTCAATGACGAAGATAAAATCGGCGAGGTTTTTACGGAAAGTTGTATTCTCCGGAGCTAGTCGTACTGCTTCCCGATAACAACTGCCGGCAGCTTCAAACTTTTCCAATTTATGAGAAATGACACCTAAATCGTTATGGGCCAAGGCAAAATCAGGATAGTTCCCCAGAAAAAGTAGCAGTTGCTGTTCGGCTTCTAGCTCACGCCCTGATATCAGACAGCTTTCCAAAAGCTTATACTCTTTTTCTGCATTGTAGAGAGGATTTCGACTAATCCCGTTCTCTTTATCACTCATGATCTCTCCTTGCCTGATTTGGTTTGTAAGTTTTCTTGATTTGTTGTGTTCCGGAATAGCTGCTTTTTAGATGCTTAGCTCTTTAAGAAAATTCAAGGTTCGGCGCAGTTGTATGCCATCAACCATACGTTCGACATTGATATTTTTTACCACTTGTGCGGCTTCCAGAGCATACTTGTTATGGAAGTAGCGAAGCGACGGGCTAATGCTGGTATCGGAAAGCTTTACCTCTACGATCAGCTTGGGCTCGTCGTTTTCCACCATAACAAAATCCACTTCTTTTTTTTCTTTAGTGCGTAGTGTCATCAATTCACATCTTATGCCCTTGCAATCCTCTGTCCAGTTCAAATGCTTCAAGAGACTTACAGCGACCAGGTTCTCCAAACGGATCCCCTCATCTCCTAAGACCATGCCGGTATCATAAAAGTAAATCTTGGGCTCTTTTAATAGGGAGCGGCCAATATTGCGATGAAACGGGGTTACCCTGAAGACAATGAAAAGAGACTCAAGAATTTCCACATATCTTTTGATGGTGTTGGGTGAGCAGTTAATATCCCTCGCCAGGGAAGACCAGGAAATTGGTGAGCCAACCCTTTGCCGCAAAAGGTCAACGGTTAGTTGGATCGCCTTGAAATCGTGGATTTTTTCAAAGTCGAGGATGTCGGTGCGAATCAAGCCATCGATGTAGAGTAGTCGCCAGCGGTTGGCATTGTCTAAGGACTCGGTAAAAAATGGTTCGGGGAAACCTCCGCGTTCCATAAGTAAATCCAGATCATTTTCAGTGGAGTCGGATATCTCCGCCAGGGAAAGGGGATTTAATCGATGTCTGAAAAAGCGACCGGCCAGAGAATCGCCGCTCTGTCTGAAGGCGTCGAGTCTGGTACTGCCGGTTACAAGAATCTGTTGATGACGGGGTTTGGTATCGTAGATTCCCTTGAGGAAATTTTTCCAGCCTTCCATCTTGTGGAGTTCATCAAGAATCAATAGTTTTGTGTCGGGCAGCCAGGCCGCATTACGGATGACTTCGCGGTGGGGAAAATTGTCATAATTAAGGTAAAGTGATTTTTCAAAATTATCACTTATAGCCAGGGCTAGACTGGTTTTGCCAACCTGTCTTGGGCCGGTAATAAAGACCATTTTTTCAGTCAGATCTTTAACAATGATCTCTTGTTGCGAGCGCTTCATAGCGTAGTTTTAGCAGTGCATTGCTAAATAGTCAAGACCATTTAGCAATGCACTGCTAAATGGTCTATGTCGTCGTGTCTGTTCAGAAAGCCATATTTCTTGAATTAACAAATAATTGTAGAATGAAAAAGGCCCGGAATATTCTTCCGGGCCTCTCTTCTTTGCATTTTTTGAAATCTTTAAAGTTTATGGATTCAGCTGTTCGCAGGCGATGATTGTCTGTTTGCAAAGTACTGCGGTGGTGACGGATCCGACGCCAGCCGGAACCGGGGTGATTTTTTCGACAATCGGTTCGCAATCGGCAAAATCGACATCGCCGCAGTATTTGCCGGGGTTGTCGGGATCTTCATTGATACCGACATCGATAACAATCTGGCCGGCTTTAACGAAATCGGCTTTGACCATTTTGGCGCGGCCGACGGCGGCAATCAGGATTTCAGCTTCCTGGCAGACTTTGTTAAGGTTTTCGGTACGGGAGTGGCAGAGAGTGACGGTGCCGTGTTCGCGTAACAGCAACATCGCAACCGGTTTGCCGACAACCAGGGAACGACCCAGGACGACGCAGCGTTTTCCCTTAATGGGAATGTTGTAGAAGTGGAGCATGTCCATACAGGCGGTCGGTGTGCAGGGAGGAAAGCCGGTAAGATCATCTGCGAAGACCTTGGCGGCACCACCTAAAGTCAGGCAATCGACATCTTTTTCGACCGGAATCAGGGCCCGGATTTTACGATCATCAAGATGTTTCGGTAGTGGGGCAAACATCAGGATGCCGTGGACTGAAGTGTTGGCACCAACCTCGGTGACGGCTTTCTCGAAATCTGCCTGGTTGATGTCTTCAGGGTATTCAAAAACCTCATAAGCCATACCGACGACGTCACAGGTCTTTTTTGCCCCGCCTTCATAAAAGAGATCGTCTGGGCGAGCGCCAACCCGGATAATTCCGAGTTTGGGTATAATGTCGCGGGCTTTTAAAGCTTCTACTTTTTTCTTCAGCTCTTCTTTCATTGCGTCGGCAACCGGTTTGCCTTTTAAAATCTCAGCCATCAGGAATTTCTCCTTAAGTATTAATTATGTTAGTGGATGATTTAGTTTCGGTTTTACTGTAATTTGCCTAGTACCAGTGCGAGGGTTTCGTCAGCGATCTTGCTGCCGTCGGCAAGGAGTTGATCCATCTCGGCTTTGGCGGCCTTGTTGAACTCCTGATCCTTGATGCCGTTAATGTTGATGATGACATTCAGACTGCCGGAGATCAGGGCGGCTTTTAAGAAGACAACGCCACATGCAACATCTGAGATCGCGATCATGGTGCCGATCTCACCCATGCGCCGATGAATCTTGATGCCTTCGTAGGAGAGGCGCATAATGTCAAGAGGCACGGAACAGGCGGTTTTGCCGCAGGCTTCCATGGTTTCAGCTTTGAGTTTTTTTTCTTCGTCAGTCTCTTTCGGCATACCGTAGGCTTTTGAGAGGGGCTCGAAAACTTCAGCATCTTTATCGACCAGGGCTTCGAGTCCAGCGATGACCTTGGCTCCTTTTTCGACAAGCTCAATGGCTTCAGCTTCAACGTCGGCATATTTCTTTTTACCAATGGTCAGATTGCCGACCATATTGGAGAGGGCCATACCGATAGCACCACCCATAGCGGCTGCACCACCACCGCCGGGAACCGGAGCCTTGGAGGCCAGAACTTCATTGAAATCTTTGCAGGATTTGTTGAGCATTGACATGGTGTACTCTCCTTTTTTCTATAGTTCTAAATGAACACCGCAGTTGTTTTATAGTGGCGGCGATTGTCTATTGTATTTTGACGAGCACAAAACTGGCACCGCTTACAATGGATACCCTATTTTGTCAAGTGAAAATATTCGCCAACTTGAACCTTGCTTAACGCAAAGAAAAGAGGGCGTAGAGGCTGAAAAGATAGATGCTGACAACCAGCAGGGAGTCAATCGGCCAGCGCCCGGCAACTCTTTTTTCTGAGGCGTAGCGGCCGGCAAAAAGATAGAGTCCGGTCATCAGGAGGCCGATTGAGGCGATCAGGCTCTGGTTTTGTGAGGCTGTAGCAAAGAGGCTTGAACGGAAAAAGAAGAGGTCGGCTACGGCGAGGATAGCAATATTGAAAATGTTGCTGCCAAAGATATTGCCGGCAGCCATGGCGAAACTACCTATGCGGACCGCACTGAAAGTGACTACAATTTCAGGCAGTGAGGTGGCAACGGCGAGCAGGCTGTTGCCGACGAAGGTGGTGCCCCAACCGGTAATCGTGGCGATATGTTCGGCACTGGCGGCCAGTGTCATTGAGGCTACAACAATGATCCCGGCATTGATTGAGAGGCTGCGTTTGAGTTTGGGAGGGACAGCTTTGTCGGGTATATCCGAATCATTAGAAGGGTCGTCAACCGGACTGTCTGAGTGTTGAAAGCTGTGGAGTTTCTGTAATCCGATAATGTAGGCAGCGGCAATTGACAGAGAAAAAATATCGACGTGAAAAATGTGCCAGAAACCTCGGCTCGCAAGTCCCATAAGGGCCAGACTAATTATGATTAAGGAGAGGTAGGCGGTAAGATGATTCTCCTCATTGAGGTTGTGGCGTTCTTGTTTGACCTGGCGGACAAAGGCAAGATCTAAAAAAGCTAGGATCGCCAGGTTGGCGGCGTTACTGCCGAAGATATTGCCCAAACCTAAGTTGGGGGCGTTACAAAAAAGGGTAGCGCTGATGGTGCTGACGAGCTCTGGCAGGGAGGTGACAAAGCCGAGCAGGATGACACCTATAAAGCCTCGGCTCATCCCGGTTACTTCGGCCAGTTGGTCAGCGGCTTTAGTTAATCTTCGACCAGAAATGAGAACCGCAAGCGCAGCTAATATAAAGGTGATCCAGATCATAGGTTTAATTAAATTGGCACAGGCGACATTTGTCTGCCGCAATAAGTGTTAACAAAAAGCCCGGTAATTGATTTTTCGCAATTACCGGGCTCGTAAAAATTTCTTGCTTTACATTGAATCAGAGGATCTATTCGCCATTACTCTCTTCTTTTTCTTCTTCGGCATCATTGACTTCGCTTTCGACATCCGGGCTTGTTACAGCTTCTTCAATGACTTCAACCGCTTCAACTTTTTCAGCTACCTCTTCAGTGGCTTCAACTTCTTCGGCGGCCGCTTCAGTGACTTCGACTTCGTCAACTGCAGCAATTTCCTCGGGAGTTTCGGGGTCGTCGGCTGCAACTTCACCATCGTCGTCTTTCTGACTGTCGGTGGCTTGCTGCAAGATCTCTCCTAGTGAGACTTTTCCCTTCTGGAAGCTATCTGTGATGTACTCACCGCTCTCCATTTTCTCTTTCTCTTCGATAAAAGCCTTGATACTCAAACCGATTTTACGGTCGTCATTATTGATGTTTAAGATCTTGGCCGTTACAGCATCGCCAACCTTGAGAACATCTTCTGCTTTTTTCTCTTTGTCAGAGGTGATCTCCGATATGTGAACCAGCCCTTCAACGCCATCCTCGAGCTCTATGAAAGCACCGAAGTCTGTAACGTTGGTAACTGTTCCAGTGACATGGTCATTGGACATCAGTTTTTCACTGATATTTTTCCATGGGTCTTCATTAAGCTGCTTGATGCCTAGGGAAAAGCGCTGATTGGCGGTATCGAGATTAAGTACAACCGCTTGAATGGTATCCCCTTTTTTGTAGATTTCGCCCGGGTGTTTGAGACGTTTGCTCCAGGAGATATCAGAGATATGAACGAGGCCGTCGATATCATTTTCGATGCCGACAAAGAGACCGAAGTCGGTGATATTCTTGATCTCACCCTCAATCTTGGTGCCGACCGGGTATTTATCGATAAGGCTGTCCCAGGGATTGGGCTCGACCTGTTTCATGCCGAGGGAGATGCGGCGTTTTTCAGGATCGATACTCAAGACCACGGCATCAATCTCATCACCGACATTAACGATCTGGGTCGGATGCTTGATCTTTTTAGTCCAGGACATTTCGGAGACGTGAACCAGGCTTTCGATGCCCTCTTCGATCTCGACAAACGCACCGTAATCTTTAATGCTGATGACCTTGCCGGTAACCTTGGTGCCGACCGGATAGTTTTCAGCTGCTTTGGTCCAGGGGTCTTCCTTGAGCTGTTTGATGCCGAGGGAAACCCGTTGCCGTTCCTGGTCATATTTGATGATCTTAACGTCGATAGTTTCGCCGACGTTGATACGTTCGCTCGGATGGTTGACACGGCCCCAGGAGATGTCAGTTATATGCAAAAGTCCGTCAAGGCCGCCCAGGTCAATGAATGCACCGTAGTCGGTGATGTTCTTGACAACACCTTCGATGATGGCACCTTCCTGGAGTTTCTCAAGGAGCTGTTCCTTCATATGTTCACGAGACTCTTCCAAGACCGCCCGGCGTGAGATGACAACATTGTTACGCTTCTGGTTATGTTTAAGAATACGGAATTCGTAGCGTTCGCCAATCAGTTTGTCGAGGTTGCGGACCGGCTTGAGATCGATCTGAGAGCCGGGCAGAAAAGCTGCAACCCCGATGTCGACGGAGAGACCGCCCTTGACTTTGCTGGTGATTACACCTTCAATGGTTTCATCTTCGTCAGCAATTCGCTTGATCTCTTCCCATACTTTCATCCGTTCAGCTTTAGTGCGTGAAAGTTGGATGTTGCCGTGTTCATCTTCGTAGCGCTCAAGAAAAACATCAACTTCGTCACCGGCAGCAATTGAGCATTCGCCATTAGCATCGCGAAACTGATTGATCGGAATATGTCCTTCTGATTTATAGCCTATGTCAATTACGACATCGTTGTCGCTGACCAAGACCACTGTTCCACTAACCAGTCCGCCGACCTTGACATCTTTGCCTTTGATACTCTCTTCAAACATGGCGGCAAAATCGTCATCAAAATCCTCTTCGCCGAAACCCTCATCTTCACCCAGATTACCCTCTTCAGGATCGTTTTCCTGGCCGAAGCTCTCTTCCATTACCGCCTCCATCGACGGGTCTTCCTGTTCATTGCTGTTGGTGATGTTGTTTTCTGTCATTGGTTTAAATTTAAACCCCCTGTTAAAGATTGTTGGCCTTTAGGGCAGCGGATAGAGTGGGTTTTATCGCCCTTCATCTAAACGATACCTGGCCGGGTATGAGTCGGGAGCCGGGGAATGCGGCATTTCCGTAACTCAAGGTTATTTTTCACGATAAAATCGTTCGTAAATTCAAGTTGGGGCCTTTAACATAGGAGTTTGGTAATTGCAAACTTAAAATTTCTTGTCATTGACTTTTTGTGGGTATAATGCGTATAGAGTGTAAATTAACGGGTTTATTTAATCATAATGGTCATCTTAGGTTTGGAGGAAATGACGATGCTGGCAGTAGTTGCGTACGCATTTCTGATAGCGTTACTCTATTATGATGGTTTAGCTCATATGATAAGGGGCTGGGGGAGTGAAGATTATAATTACTGCTACTTGGTTCCGGTCGTCATCCTCTACATGATATGGGAAAAACGAGATGCCATTAAACGTTTGCCGATTCAGGTTTCCGTTTCAGGTTTTCTTCTTTTTATTCCGGCCCTTGCCCTCTTCTGGCTTGGTGAGTTGGGGGGAGAATACCTGACCCTATACCTATCCGCCTGGTTGGTGGTTATGGCTCTATTCTGGATTCATACGGGGTGGCCCCGCTTCAAGGTAGTACTCTTTCCCCTGATGATGATTCCCACCATGTTTCCCCTGCCCAGTTTTCTCCATAACCGTCTCTCTTTAAAACTAAAACTGATCTCTTCCCAGATCGGGGTTGAGATGATGCAGCTGGCCGGTATGTCGGCCTATCGTGAAGGTAATGTTATCGATTTAGGGTTTACCCAGTTGCAGGTGGTCGATGCTTGCAGCGGTTTGCGTTACCTCTTTCCAATAATCATTCTCGGTCTGTTGCTGGCCTGGTTTTTTCGCGCCCCTTTCTGGAAACGGCTGTTGTTGGTTCTTTCTACCTTACCGTTGATCATCTTAACCAACAGTGTTCGCATTGCCGCTACCGGGCTCTTGTACGAGCCTTTTGGCCCCAAGGTAGCGGAGGGTTTTTTTCATGATTTTTCCGGCTGGTTGATCTTTATGGTGACCTTATGCATTCTCTTATTGGAGATGTGGTTGCTTAATAAATTGCCTGGTCACTTGCCGAAATCTTCCTTTTCAGGTTCTGTAAAAAAAGAATCGGGGGGGAACTCTTTTTCTCTAACGACTCGTGGGCAGAAGCCAGTCTTGGCTGTGGCTGCAGGGTTGTTGCTTCTCACCTGGGCGATCTCTCAGGGTGTCGAGTTCCGGGAAAAGATCCCGGCGGTTCAGCCGCTCAATAAATTTCCTCTGACCATCGGCCCCTGGCACGGGGAGCGTCAAGAGATGGAAGAGGTTTTCATTGAATCCCTCGATTTAAGCGACTATTTCATTATTGATTATCAGAATGATGCCGGCCAGCAGATCAACTTTTACACCGCTTACTATGAGAGTCAACGTAAAGGGGAGTCGATTCATTCGCCGGCTTCCTGTTTGACCGGTAGCGGCTGGGTTTTCAAAGGGGCCGGCGAAAAGGCTTTGGAGATTCCGGGCTATGGCCGAATTACAGTCAACCGAGCTTTTATGTTGAAAAGTGGATTTCGACAACTCTCCTACTATTGGTTCCCACAGCGCGGTCGGAATCTGACCAATGCCTACCAGTTGAAGCTCTATGTCTTTTGGGATGCCCTGCTTAAACAGCGTACCGATGGCGCTTTGGTGCGTCTGATCACTCCGGTTGGAGAATTCGAGGAGGTCGGGGATGCCGACCGCAGGTTGCAATCCTTTATGAGTCAATCCCTGCCTCTTCTGGATCAGTATCTTCCTGGGGCGGAGCGCTGATCAGGGATTGAATAGAAATGTTATAAGCCTAACGTATATTTTAAAGTGTTTTAATTTCAAGTTTGAGGAGAGATTTATGTTACGTTTAATGAAAGTATCTATTGCTCTGGGGTTGGTTTTGTCGCTCCTGGCATGTAGCGGCGGTGGGCCGCAAGAGAAACGAGATAAATTTTACAATAAGGGAGCGGTTCTCTACGAACAGGGCGATTATGTCAAAGCTTCCCTAGAACTGAAAAATGCGATTCAGGTCGATCCCAAATTTGCTCAAGGCTACTATCTTCTGGGGATGTGCTCATTCCATCAGAGCGAGTTTAAAAAGGCCTACGGAGCTTTTAATAAAGCCCTGGAACTCGATGCCGGTTTAACTTCGGCTCAGGTTATGGTCGGCCGTCTCTTGATGATGGGCGGAGAAACTGAAAAAGCCCTGGCCGAAGCCGATAAAGTGCTGGCGGCTGATGCCGCTAACCAGGAGGCCCAATTATTGCGAGGTGCCTGTCTGGCAGCTTTGGGCAAAGAGAAAGAGGCAGCCGGGTTACTGGAAAAACTTTTGGCCGACGGCAGCCAGGAGCCCGATCTCTATATCCTACTAGCTAATTTGCGCCTCAAAAAAGAGGATATGGCCGGGGCGCAAACCTATCTTGAGCAGCTACTGGCATTTGCCGGCAAACATCAAGCTGGTCGACTGCTTTTGGCTGCAGTTTTAGAACAGCAGAAAAAACTGGATGAGGCTGAGACCCAGCTCAATCTTCTAATCTCTCAGCAGGAGGTTGAGAAACAGGCGGAAGCCCGACTCTTGTTGGTCAAATTCTATCTTCGCAATGACCGACAGGCGGAAGCCGAGGAGCTTCTTAAAGGGCTGGTTCAGGCTCAGCCGGAAGAGGAGCGTTTTCGGGTACTTCTGATCCGTTTCCTGGCCGATCAGAAGGAGGAGGAGAAATCCCTTGCAGTTTTACGTCAGGGGCTTGAAGATCTGCCTGAGTCTCTGGTTTTGACTGAGATGATGGCAAAATATATGATCAGCAGGCAAGAAGTTGATGAAGCGCGTTCACTTTTAACTGCCTATACTGAAAGAATGAAAACCGGGCCCCAATTTCTCCGAGCCAAGTTACTCTTGGCGCAGATTGCCGTCCAGCAGAAAGATTATGATAATGCTCTGGTGTTGGTCGATGAAGTTCTGGCCGAAAATAACAGTGATCTCGGGGCCCGGATTCTTAAAGGAGACCTTTTGTTGCAGCGTCGTGATTTTGATGGCGCAATTGCCGAGTATCGAGCGGTTTTGAAAGATGTGCCACAGAATGTACCGGTCATGTTCAGCTTGGCCAAAGCTCATGTCGGTAATAAGGAGATAAAGATCGCTGTTGATCTTCTCCAGAAGGCTTTCGATCTAGACGCCAAAATAGTGCCAATGGCAACCTTGCTGGCCCGTCTCTACCAGCAGGAGGGGAAGTTTGCCAACGCTCTGGAGACCGCAGAAAAAGCCCTGCAGCAAAACCCTGAAAATCCCGAACTGTTGGAGATGACCGCCAGTCTGATGGTTCGTCGCGGGCGGGCGGCCGATGCTTTGGAGCTCTGCCGCCAGTATCTGGCAAAAGACCCCGACAATCCACGGCTTAATGTGCTTTTATCCCAAATTCAGATTTCGATGCGGGATTTTCCTCCAGCCCGAGAGCGTTTGATGAAAGAGCTTTCTTCGGATGCCGATAACCGGGCCGCACTCTTTACTCTGGTTCGTCTTGAACTGCTTAGAGGGTCGCCGCAGGAAGCCCTGGCCCATAGCCGGGAACTTCACGAAAAAGATCCTGAAAACCAGGTTTACGCCCTGTTGCTGGCTAACCTCTATGAACAGACAGGGAACTTTGCCGATGCTGCTGAGATCTACGGTGAGGTTCTGGCTAAAAACCCGCAATCTCTGGTGGCCGCCAATAACTTGGCCTATTATTATGCTGAGCACCAAGTTTCTAGCGAAAATATTGCTAAAGCCAAAGGACTTGTCGAACCTTACCTTGAAAAATATAGCGAGGAGCCGGTCTTAATGGATACCGCCGCCTGGGTTTACTATCGGTCTGGTGAGTATGAGAAAGCTCTGGAGCTCCTCGTCGGGGTTGAGGAAAAGATTAAACAAGTACCCGAAGCTCTCTATCATTTAGGGATGATTCATAAAGAGCTCGGCAATCGAGAAAAAGCACTCAATTATCTAAAAGAGGCTCTGGCAAGCGAAAACTTCGCCGCTTCAAAAGAGGCGATGGCCGCTTTAAATGAGCTACAACAGTAGCCAGTTGTCAGTGGCCAGTGGAAACCTGACGGCTGACCACTACGTTGGTTTCGGTTAGGTCGGGTTGTCCCAGATGTAAAGTCCATAAAAAAGCGGAGTCGAAAAGACTCCGCTTTTTTATGCTTTAAACTGTCCTGCCCTACTGCTCACAAATATCAGCATGATTTATGGGCAGCTTCGCCACGCTTAATCATCAGTTATTTCATCTTCACTGAAATAAGCTTCATCGACCTGTATCAACGTTTCTTTCTGTTCTTTGATGCCGATTCTATTCTCAATCAACAGGTCGATAAGCTTGTCTCCATCAATTAGACTGATCGGTGCGGCACCAGGGAATACGGCAACATCTTTACAGCCTTTACTGAACTTGGAATTATCGTTGAGGAAGCTGCTTCACTCATCCAGAAGGTCAGCGCGTTTCGCAGTGGTTTTTGGAGCCAGAATACCGAGAAGTTGCGGGATCCCTTCCAGCTCATCGATTTTTCTGATCACACCTTGATCATCATCCAAAACACCCTGTCCTGATGCTCGCAAAAGTAAGAAAAATCAAATTGTATGGACGTATGCAGGAAGTATCTTTTAAAAGCACTGTGGCCCGCGCCAGATTTCTAAAAGGTCGAGCAGTCAGAGCCGTGCCCCTTGGCGAGCCAAACAACCGATTACTGCCGGCCGAGTCCGATTGGGTCTGCAAATTATTTTAAAGCACTTCCGGGTCAGAGACTGGTGGAACCCGAAGTCGCGAAAATTCAAACCACCAGAAACAGTACATGACGGTCATGAGACACACTCGAGCTCAAAAGCCGCATAAACAAACGAAAAATTTACCGGCGCAACCTCAGCCCACCTTACAATGTGGGGGCGGGCCGGGTGGACTGCGCTCTAAAGTCTAGTTTTTTAGAGCATCTCAATTTTTTGGAATAGCTGCCAAGCTTTTGTCAACTATTTCTCCCAGGTCGCGGGAACACTTTGGCAAAGTCGCCAGTTTTTCGAGCTCTTGACGCATCAAGGCGCTGTAAGGAGCAGAAAAGCGGCGCCAACGGCTGAATGCGCCGGCCATACGGGCAGCAACCATGGGGTTGGTACTGTCAAGAGTGGCAATTTCCCGGCCTAAAAGTTGGTAGCCTGAACCATCCGGCTGATGAAAGGCGGATGGATTGGCTGCGGCAAAGGTTCCAAGCAGGGCCCTGACTCGGTTTGGGTTGCTGCGGATAAATTCGGGATGGCGGGTTAACTCTTCTACTCGTCGAGCGGTTTCAGGGCTCCGGGCTGCAGCCTGCAGGGCAAACCAGCGGTCTTTAAGGAGGGGATCATTTTTGCCGTGCTGGTAGAATTCATCAAGTTCGGGCAGTTTTTCGGTGGCGTTGATTTCAAGAAGGCCGGAAAGGGCGGCCTGCCGGTCGGTCAAGTTGTCGGCTTTAAGGTATTGTTGACGGCAGAGTTCAAGAGCCGGACCTTCAATGCCTGAAGCTGTGAGATAATCAAGGGCTATATTTTTCAAACGACGTCTGGCCATATCTGAAGGCCGTGGGCGGTAAGGGCCAGGGGTTTGGTAACGATTAAAGAGATGTTCAAGTTCCTTTTGCCAGCGTTGAGCCAGAGTTTTGCGTAAGGTTTGTCGGGCCCGGAAGATTACCTGCGGATCGATTTCGTTTAACTGCTCGCCGATATAGACTTCACTGGGCAAGATGAGGAGTTCCGCGGCTCCATCAGCCTCAGCCGCAGACCACTCTCTGTTGACCAGAGAACCAAAGGTTTTACTGTATGTTTCGTCCAGAAGATCGTTAACTTCACCTTTCTCAGAATGTTCCGAACCCTTCATCAGTTTCAGAATCTCGATTAAGGCCAGTTCCTGGCCCGCTTCCCAACGGCTGAAAGGGTTTCTGTCATGGGTGACGAGAAAAGCCAATTCCTCTTTGTCGTCGTTGCTGCTTATCTGAATTGGAGCGGAAAAATTACGTAACAGGGAAATAATCGGTTCGCGATCGCATCCTTGAAAGCGGAACTCCTCTTTCTTTTGTTTGATCTCGAGAACGCGGCTGCCCGGCGAGCCCGGACCGGGTTCGCCGGGCAGTTTTACGGGCAGCTCTTTACCCTCAGGATCCAGTAGGCCAATGGTAAGAGGAAGATGCAGGGGTAGCTTTTCGGTTTGTCCCGGAGTCGCTGGGCAATCTTGAGCTATCATCAAGATAAACTCATTGGTTTGCGGTTGCCACGTTTTAGAAACAGTCAAGTTCGGAGTGCCGGCCTGGTCGTACCAGCGGCGAAACTGTTTAAGGTCATAACCGCTGGCATCGGTCATGGCGCTAAGCAGATCTTCAATGGTTACGGCCTGGCCGTCATGTCGATCGAAATAGATCTGTATGCCTTTTTTGAAACTCGCTTCTCCGATCAGGGTTTGCAGCATACGGATGATTTCAGCCCCTTTTTCGTAAACCGTAGTAGTGTAGAAATTGTTAATCTCGACATACTCTTTGGGCTGAACCGGATGGGCCAGGGGGCCCGCATCTTCAGGAAATTGAAAGTTGCGCAGTCTCCTTACCTCACGGATCCGGCGGCCACCGCCGGGATAGGCCTGGGCCCCGTACTGCTGGTCGCGAAAAACGGTCAGGCCCTCTTTCAGGCTCAGCTGAAACCAGTCCCGGCAGGTTATCCGGTTGCCGGTCCAATTGTGCAGGTATTCGTGAGCGATAACACCTTCAATGGCTTCGTAATCGCTGTCGGTGGCACTCTCTGGCCGGGCCAGAACATACTTTGAATTAAAGATATTAAGACCCTTGTTCTCCATGGCCCCGAAATTAAAATCATCAACCGCGACTACCTGATAGAGGTCGAGATCATATTCCCGGCCATACTCCTCTTCATCCCAGCGCATCGACTTTTTCAGGGCGGCGATGGCATGGTCGCACTTGTCGCGGTTCTGATCCTCGACATGAAAGTGAATTGCAATTTCACGCCCGGATAGAGTCGTAAAACTATCCTCTAAAGTTGTCAACCTGCCGGCAACCAGAGCAAAAAGGTAGGCCGGCTTTTTAAAGGGATCCTGCCAGACGGCAAAATGACGATTGTCAGGAAGGGTGCCTTTTTCAATCAGGTTACCATTACTTAAGAGAACGGGGTACTCTTTTTGAGAGGCCTCAATCGTGGTTGTAAAGCGGGTCAGGATATCGGGACGGTCGAGAAAATAGGTGATGCGACTGAAGCCATGCGCTTCACACTGGGTACAGAGCATCGATCCGGAGGCGTAGAGGCCCTCCAGGCTGGTGTTGCTTTTGGGGTTGACTGCAGTAACGATCTCGAGCTTGAATCTGGCTGGAGGGTTTTCGATAACCAAGCCCTCTTGGTCGACGAGATATTGATCAGAAGCCAAAAGCTTGTCGTTAAGGATCACCTTGATCAATTCCAGCTGACGTCCGTCAAGTTGTAAAGGTTGCCTGGCCGAAGTTGTAGCGGCCCGTTCCAGGTACATCGTATTGGTAACCAGTGCTCGTTTCTGTTGTAAAGAAAAGTGAAGTTTGATCGATTCTATTAGGAACGCCGGTGGCTGGTAATCTTTAAGATAGATAGTTTTAAGTGATGAATTGTTTGTCATTATTATTGTTACCGTAGTTTTTTTTATGGTTTTGTTGAGAGCTGGTTGGTTTAGGTTTATCCCGGTTAGAAAGAGGGCGTTTCCCGATAATAGATCTGGTAAAGTGCGACTAATGTATCAAGTTCATTTGTGGTTTTTAACTGTTTTTGCAAGGCGTTATTGTTAAGTCTGAGAAAAGGGTTGCTTGCCAGTTCAAGGGCCAGGGTGGCAGGTACCAATGGCTCTTCATCTATCTGTCTCAGGCGGGCTCTTTGCAGGCGTTCGATTATAGTCTGGTTGGCCGGGTCAGCCAGGTGCGCATATTCCAGGTTCTCTAATGTATACTCATGGCCGCAATAGATGTTGGTGGTTTCGGGCAGGGTTTTGAGACGTTTTAAATTTTCGTACATCTCGGTCGTGCTACCTTCAAAAAACTTGCCGCAACCAGCCGTAAACAGGGTGTCGCCGGTAAAGAGTGCATTTTCGACAAGAAAAGCAACGTGGCCGCGGGTGTGGCAGGGTAGGTGCAGGATTTTTATTAATGCGTTGCCAAAATCAATTTTTTCACCCTCTTGTAGCTTCCGGTTAGCGCTTACCGCTAGATGATTGGCATCATCTTTGTGGATTGCAATTTCAGCTTTCGGGTAGTGTTTTTTAAGCTCGCTAACCCCGCCACTGTGGTCGTAGTGATGGTGGGTCAGAAGGATATGGCTAAGGTCAAGATTCTCTGCAGCCAGAGCTTTAATAACCGGTTTTGCGCTGCCCGGGTCGATAATGGCGGCCTGCGTGCTTGACTCTTCGACTAAAAGATAGGCATAATTGTCCTGCAATGTCTTGATCTGAATGATTTTTATTGGCATTTCCCCTGTTGCCTCCTGAATCTCAGGTTTTGTTGTGCTGGACTGTTTATCGTTTTTTGTTGGTTTTATGGCAGGTTTCAGACACTATTTTCAGTAGCATCATATCTCGGGAATCGTCAATATAAATCCTGGTGTCCGGATGTCGATGAAAAGGCTGGTGTGAAATGCAGGTATGAGCGGGGAGCGAAAAAAGAAAAAGGGTTTGGAGTTATTAAAACTCCAAACCCTTTTTAGGTATGGTGCCGAAGAGAGGACTCGAACCTCCACAAGCTTGCGCTCACATGGACCTGAACCATGCGCGTCTACCAATTCCGCCACTTCGGCAAAGCAAATATACCTTCTTGGTATTATCTACTCGATCCGAACTATTAAAATACCCGGGTCGAAAAGAGTTGACACTTCTAGACTAAAAAAAATATAATGTCAAGATCGGAAAATGGAAAAGTACACTGAATGATTGAAATATGATGTTGCAATGTTAGCCATTTCAGTCGGAGCTTAGGAGAATTTTTCAGGGAGAGGATTTGTAAGTGCAGATATATAATTCGCTGAACCGTCGTAAAGAGGAATTTGTTCCACTAGAGTCCGGTAAGATCGGCATCTATGCCTGCGGGGTAACTGTTTATGATCTCTGCCATATCGGCCACGCTCGTTCGCTGGTGGTCTTTGATGTGATCTACCGTTACCTTAAATATAGGGGGTACGATGTCAACTTTGTTCGCAACTTCACCGATATTGATGATAAGATCATCAAGCGCTCAAATGAGCGCGGTATCACCTGGAAAGCTCTGGCCGAACAATATATAGATGAGTTCTATAAGGATATGGATCGCCTCGGACTGCTTAAGCCGACTCATGAGCCGCGGGCGACTGACCATATTGAAGAGATTGTCAAGCTGGTACAAAAGCTTGAAGAGAAGGGGCTGGCTTACGAGGTTGACGGTGATGTTTACTACCGTTTGCAACGTTTTAAGGGTTATGGCAAGCTCTCCGGAAAAAACGTTGACGATCTTCTCTCTGGAGCCCGGGTTGAAGTCGATGATCGCAAAGAGTCGCCGCTCGACTTTGCTTTATGGAAACGCAGTAAAGCCGATGAACCGAGCTGGCCCAGCCCTTGGGGTGAGGGGCGCCCCGGCTGGCATATCGAGTGCTCGGCTATGAGTCAGAAGTTTCTCGGCGACACTTTTGATATTCATGGCGGGGGTAAGGATCTGGTTTTTCCCCACCATGAGAATGAGATAGCTCAGTCGGAAGGGGCTAGCGGCAAACCCCTGGCTCACTATTGGGTGCATAACGGTTTTGTCAATATCGATCAGGAGAAGATGTCAAAATCGTTGGGAAATTTTCTGACTATTCGTGAATTGCTTGAAGAGTGCCATCCGGAAGTTTTACGTTTTTTTGTGGTTGCCAGCCACTATCGTTCACCGATCGATTTTTCTCAGGAGAGTGTGACGGTTGCAGCCGCCGGTTTGGAACGGCTCTATCACTCCCTGGATCGGCTTTTGGAAAAAGCGGCCGGTTCTGTGGCGGCTGAATCGTGTTCTCTGGACGAAAAGATTGAAGCCTGGCGTCAGGATTTTATTGTTGCAATGGATGATGATTTTAACAGTGCCGCAGCGGTTGCGGTTCTTTTTGATGCCAGCAAGGAGATTAATCGTTGGCTTGATGAAGAGACGAAGGCGATTGCCCCTCAGGCGGCAGCCCGGGTTGCCGGGTTTTTGCGAGAGCTCGGTGGCACTTTGGGTTTGCTTCAGGAGAATCCGCGTGGTTTCCTCCAGAGAACAACCGGTAAAGGCAATGATCAACTGGATGTAGAAGAAATTGAGGGTTTGATTGTCGGGCGTGCCACCGCCCGCAAAGAGCGCAACTGGGCCGAAGCCGATCGCATTCGGGATCTCCTTGATGCCAAAGGAGTAGTTCTGAAGGACTCGGCTGAGGGGACTAAATGGCAGCGCAAAAGATGATGGCAACGTAAAAAACCTTGACATTGGCGGGTAAAATTGGTAACTAGCTCTCCCGCCGCTATCAATCGGCAAAAGCACCAGTAATTGTAGGCGCATAGCTCAGGGGGAGAGCGCTACCTTGACACGGTAGAAGTCGGCGGTTCAAATCCGCCTGTGCCTACCACGAAAATCTGTTAGAGGTGTCACGGTCGGCGGGTTTTAATCTGCGGATGCTAAGTGGCGCCTCTATTTTTGTTTCTTGATGGCGTCGTAAAAAAGTTTCGATGACTTTTTGCGAACACCTCAAATTTGACTAAATAAATTAAATTCTATGCTGACCCTCCACTTATCTGATGACTCTCCGGCTTTGTCGCTTGTTGCTGACGACAAAACCCTGCTTGAGCATATTGCCGAGCAGGACAAGTCTCGTTTGCGTGAAGTTGTGGCAGCGCGAATTGGTGGAAATCTGGTTGATCTCCAGAGCCTGCCCGCGGATGGTGATGAAGTTTTTCTGGTGGAGAAAGACTCGGCTGAAGGGCTTGAAATCCTGCGCCATAGTGCGGCCCATCTCATGGCCGAAGCGGTGCAAGTTCTTTTCCCCGATGCAAAGGTGACCATCGGCCCCGCCATTAAGGATGGTTTTTACTACGATTTTGATATCGAAAACCCCTTTACGCCGGAAGATCTGCGGGCCATTGAGAAGCAGATGAAAGCCCAGATCAAGAAGGGACGAACCTTTGTTCGTCGTGAAGTTGGGCGTCAGGAGGCGATAGAACTTTTTGCCGGCATGGGTGAAGAGTACAAGGTTGAGTTGATCAAAGATCTACCCGAAAGTGAAACCCTTTCGCTTTACCAGAGTGGAGATTTTGTTGATCTTTGCCGGGGGCCGCATTTGCCCAGTGCCTCCTACCTGAAAGGTGGTTTCAAGTTGTTGAGTGTCGCCGGGGCATATTGGCGAGGTGACGAAAAGAACCGCATGTTGCAGCGGATCTACGGTACTGCATTTGCCGACAAAGAGGCTTTACAAAAGCATCTTTTCCTGATTGAAGAGGCCAAAAAACGGGATCATCGTAAACTGGGCAAGGAGCTCGACCTCTTTAGCATTCAGGATGAGGCCGGAGCCGGTTTTGTGATTTGGCACCCCAAAGGAGCCCTTTTACGAACCATCCTTGAGGATTACGAAAAACGTCAGCATCTTAAAAATGGCTATCAGATTGTCATGGGCCCCCAGATGCTTAAGGCCGATCTCTGGAAGCGGTCGGGTCACTTTGAGAATTATCGGGAAAATATGTATTTTACCCGGATCAAAGATGATTCTGCCGACGGTGGCGAGGGACAGGAGTACGGCATTAAGCCGATGAACTGTTTGGCTCATATGCTGATTTATAACTCGCATCTGCGCAGCTACCGGGATTTGCCGTTAAGATACTTTGAGCTTGGAACCGTGCATCGGCATGAGCCTTCCGGAGTTTTGCATGGTTTGATGCGGGTGCGTTGTTTTACTCAGGATGATGCTCATATTATCTGCACTCCGGAGCAACTTCAAGAGGAGATTACCGGAATCCTCGAATTTGTTGCAGAAGTCATGGATCTCTTTGGCTTTTCCTACTCTCTGGAACTCAGTACCCGGCCCGAGGAGAAATCTATCGGCAGTGATGTCGATTGGGAGCGGGCTACCCAGGCTTTGATTCAGGCCCTGGCGGAGAACCAGCTTGAATATGAAATTAATGCCGGAGATGGAGCTTTTTACGGACCAAAGATTGATGTCAAACTCAAAGATGCGTTGGGGCGAGAATGGCAGTGTGCCACTATTCAGGCTGATTTTACCTTGCCTGATCGATTTGATTTGAGCTATATAGGCGCGGATGGTGAAAAACACCGACCGGTTATGCTGCATCGGGTTATCTTGGGTTCGATTGAGCGCTTTATCGGTATTTTGATTGAGCATTACGCCGGCGCATTTCCGCTGTGGCTGGCTCCCGAGCAGGTTCGGATTCTGACGGTGACTGATGCCCATAATGAATATGGGGTACAAGTAGGTAAAGCCTTACAGGATGCCGGTATCCGTGTCGAAACCGATTTGCGTAATGAAAAACTGGGTAAGAAAATCCGTGAAGCCCAGCTCGAAAAGATACCTTATATGTTGGTTATTGGTGATCAGGAGGTTTCATCCCGGACTGTGGCTCCACGTTTACGCAAGCAGGGTGAGACTCTTGAAACGATGAGTGTTGAAAATTTTATTTCCCACTTGAAAGATGAATTGAAAGTAGTTTTAGGAGGTTCCCATAGCTGCTGAAAAAGTAAGAGTCAATCGTCAGATTAGGATTTCTCAGGTCAGGCTCATCGGTGATGCCGGAGAGCAGGTAGGAGTAATTGATACTCAAGAAGCTTTGGCTTACGCCGAAGAGCGGGGGCTTGATCTGGTTGAGGTCTCTCCTCACGCCAGTCCTCCGGTCTGCAAGGTGATGGATTACGGGAAATTTAAATATCAAGAGAGTAAAAGAGCCCAGGAGGCCAAGAAAAAACAGACCGTAATCCAGGTTAAGGAGATCAAAATGCGGCCTGGGACTGATGTTCATGATCTTGAGGTCAAGATCAGGAACATTGTTCGTTTCCTTGAGTCCGGTGACAAGGTCAAAGTAACCATTCGTTTTCGTGGTCGGGAGATGGCCTACACCGATCAGGGCTATGACTTGTTGGTCAAGGTGGCCGAGCGGGTCAAGGAGTATGGTGTAGTAGAGCAGCATGCCAAACGTGAGGGGCGCCAGTTGATGATGGTATTGGGGCCGGTTAAAAAAGCGAAATAGATTGAAATATAAATCCTAGGAGTAAAAAAGATCATGCCGAAAATGAAATCGAATAGTGGTGCCAAGAAGCGTTTTAAGGTCACCGGAACAGGTAAAGTGGTTCGTCGGAAAGCTTATGCCAGCCATCTGCTGAATTGTAAAAGTCGTAAAAGAAAGCGTAATCTTCGCAAAGCGACACTGGTCGACAGTGCCAATCAGCGCGGCATAAGCCGTATGTTGCCCTATCTTTAATAAAAGAAGTGTGTAGTCAGATTAGTAGGTTTGAAGATTCCAAACCAGGAGTTATGAGAAATGCCAAGAGTAAAAGGTGGGTTTAAAGCCCGCAGAAAACATAAAAAAGTATTGAAGTTGGCCAAAGGGTATCGCGGCGGCCGTAGTAAACTCTTTCGCAGTGCGGTAGAGACTGTCGATCGGGCCTTGAACTACGCCTACCGTGACCGGCGGGTTCGGAAACGTGATTTCCGACGTCTTTGGATTATACGCATAAATGCGGCAGCCCGTCTGCACGGTCTTTCCTACAGTCGTTTTATCGCTGGTTTAACCCAGGCGAAAGTTGAAGTTGATCGTAAAATTCTGGCCGACATTGCGGTCAATGATCCGGCCGCTTTCGGAAAGTATGCCGATATCGCCAGCGCTGCACTGGCTAACTGATCGTTCATGGAAGACCGTTTGCAGGGCTTACTGACTGAGGCTCGATCGTTAATCGGGGAAGCCACATCTCTTGATGAGATTGAAACTTTACGGGTTAATATTCTTGGTCGTAAAGGGACTCTGACGGCGCTCTTGAAGGGGTTGGCCGATCTGCCGCCCGAGCAGAAGCCGGTGCTGGGTAAACTTGCCAACCAGATCAAAGAGCAGATTTTGGCCGTTCTGGAGGATGCTCGCCGTGTTCTGGGGGAGGCTGAGCAACAGCGCCGGACCGTTGAAGGGGCAGTTGATGTGACTTTGCCCGGACGGCGTCTGCCGGCTGGTGGTACTCACCCGATAACCCGAGTGACCGATGATGTTTGTGCCATTTTTAAGCGTTTGGGTTTCAGCGTTGCCCAGGGCCCCGAGATTGAACTGGACTACTACAATTTCGAGGCCTTAAATATCCCCAAAGATCATCCCGCCCGCCAGATGCAGGATACATTTTATGTCTCTGACGATGTCGTCCTGCGTACTCATACCTCACCGGTTCAGGTGAGGGTCATGGAAAAACAGCAGCCGCCGGTCAAGGTTGTTGTTCCCGGGCGGGTCTATCGCTGTGATTCTGATCTCACCCATACCCCGATGTTTGATCAAATTGAGGGACTGCTGGTCGATAAGGCAGTCACCTTTGCCGACCTTAAAGGGGTTCTGGTAGCTTTTCTTCATGCATTTTTTGGAAGTTCAGCCGGGGTTCGTTTTCGGCCCAGCTATTTTCCTTTTACCGAGCCCAGTGCCGAAGTTGATATCGAATGTGTGATGTGCAAAGGCAAAGGTTGCAGGGTCTGCGGCCAGACCGGTTGGCTTGAGATCTTAGGTTGCGGCATGGTTGATCCGGCGGTCTACAAATTTGTTAACTACGATCCCGAAGAGTTTACCGGTTTTGCTTTTGGTATGGGGGTTGAGCGCTTGGCCATGCTTCGCTACGGGATTGATGATCTCCGTCTCTTTTTTGCTAACGATCTGCGCTTTTTGCGGCAGTTTTAGAATTTTTCGGGTAGATCAATGCTCATAAGCTGGAATTGGATGTCCGATTTTGTCGACCTTAAAGGGATCGACCCTGAAGATGCGGCCGCACGTTTGACGATGGCGGGACTTGAGGTTGCCGCTATCAATCAGTTGTGCCCTGAGGCTCTTGAGCGGGTTGTCAGTGCGCAGATAATCGCATTGGAATCCCACCCTAAAGCCGACAAGCTATCTCTTTGTACAGTCTCTGACGGCAGAGAGCAGCTCACGATAGTCTGTGGTGCCAGCAATATGCAGTCGGGAGATTTTGTTGCCCTGGCTCCAGTTGGAACCCGCCTCCCTAACGGTTTGACCATCAAGAAGTCTAAAATTCGTGGTATTGTTTCAACCGGGATGCTCTGTTCAGCGGCTGAACTGGGCCTTGAAGAGGAGTCTGCCGGGATCATGATTTTGCCGACCGGCTCCCCTTTGGGAGAGCCGGTAGTTGATTTACTCAAATTGCAGGATACGGTTCTTGAACTGGAGATTACCCCCAATCGCGGTGATTGTCTCAGTGTTATCGGGGTCGCCCGGGAGATGGCCGCAATCTATAAGCGGCCTTTCGTGATGCCCGAAATAAAGCTTACAGTCAGTGCCAAATCGGCATCGGATCTAGCGGCAATCGGGATCAGCGATTCGGATCTCTGTCCTCGCTACGTGGGACGCGTGGTCGAGGATATAGTTCTGGAGGAATCTCCTTTATGGTTGAAAGCTCGACTGCAGGCGGCTGGAGTTCGTTCGATCAGCAATGTTGTCGACGTAACTAACTATGTGATGCTCGAAACCGGCCAACCGTTGCACGCCTTTGACCTTGATCTTTTGGGGGGGCGTCGGATCGAGGTGCGCCGCGCCGGATCAGATAGTAGTTTTGTAACTCTGGACGGAATTGAACGGCAGATCGATCCTGAAACCCTGATGATCTGCGATGGTCAGGGGCCGGTTGCCATTGCCGGAATCATGGGTGGGCTCAATTCCGAGATCAATCCACAAACTAGAAATGTGCTTATCGAAAGTGCTTTTTTTCAGCCGGCTTCAATTCGTCGTTCAGCTCGTATCCTCAACTTGGGGACCGAAGCCTCATACCGCTTTGAACGCGGGGTTGATTCTCAGGCAACGGCGAGAGCCGCAGACCGGGCTGCCGAATTGTTGCAGATTCTGGCTCAAGGCCAGGTGGCCGCTGGTTCTCTCGATATCCATCCTGAGCCCAGGGTGATGCCTGAGATCTTTCTCCGGCCTTCCCAAGCTAATAAGCTCTTGGGCTTGGAACTCAATTTTGTTGAGGTCAAAGATATTCTTGAACGTCTGCAAATTGAGATTGTTAATGAGCAAGATGACGGCTTTACCATAATTCCACCGGCTTTTCGTTTTGATCTTGAACGAGAAGTCGATCTGATTGAAGAGATTGCCCGACTCTATGGTTATGATCAGGTTCCGGTTACTGCAGCTGCGGTTTCCGACCCGGAAGTTATAGATCTGCCCGAGGTTGCCAGTTTGCGGCAGCTAAGGGAAACAATCATGGCTTATGGCTACAATGAAGCGGTTAACTATAGTTTTATCGATCCTGAAGCTGTCGCCGGTTTGCAGTTTGCGCGTGAAAGTCGTTTTTACGACTTTGTTCATTTGCGCAATCCTATAAGTTCCGAAATGGCGGTTATGCGAACCTCTCTGATTCCCGGTTTGCTGACAAATCTTAAGGATAATTTGCGGGTTAACGTCAAGGATGTACGGCTTTTCGAGGTTGGGCGGAATTTTTACAGCCTGACCGGGCAGAAGTTGCCTTCCGAGGAGCTCTTTTTGTCCGGGGTTGCCTGTGGCCGGCGCTATCGTGATCATTTCTCCGTGCCTGAGGGAGAGGTTGATTTCTTTGATCTTAAAGGTCTTCTCGAGGAACTTGCCGCAAATTTGCACATTGAAATTAATTTTGTTGCTGATCATTATTATAAGTGCTTGACTCCGGGCCGGGCTGCCGCTATTATGCTTAATAATCAAGTGGTTGGTTGTGTCGGTCAGTTGCGTTACGAGGTTGCTGAAACCTACGGATTCGATCAGGATATACTCATTTTTGAAATCGCACTGGCGCCCTTGTTGACGGCTTCGATGGCGACCTCAATAACCTATCAGGGGTTGGCCCGTTACCCGGCAGTTTACCGGGATTTGGCGTTCCTTGTCGAGGCTTCATTGCCGGCCGCAGAGTTGTTGGACTATATTCGAGGCCAGCATAAACTGCTGACCGGTGCAGAGGTGTTTGATGTTTTCCAGGGTGAGGCTTTGCCGGTCGGTAAAAAGAGCCTGGCCTTCAGGCTTACCTTCCAGGATATGAATAAAACCTTGACAGATAAAAAAGTAAATGCGATTATCACCAAATTAATCAAGGGGATAGAAGAGACATTTCATGGAGAAGTGCGCTGATCAAGGCTGCTTTTCTTAAGAAAAAGGATAGAAGGCTATGACTAAAGCCGATATGGTAGAGCTGGTTTATGACCGGATTGGGGTCTCGAAAAGAGAGGCCGCGCGCATAGTTGAGATGATTTTTGATCTCATCAAAGAGACGTTAGAGCGAGGTGAAAATGTCAAGATCTCCGGTTTTGGCAGTTTTAACATCCAGCATAAGAAACCGCGCCGGGGGCGCAATCCGCAAACCGGTGAAGAGATTACCATATCAGCCCGGCGGGTCTTGAGTTTTAAGGCCAGCAATGTCTTGCGGGAACATCTTAACCCCTGATTTTATCGATAGCAGTGACTGGGAGCCGGCCTGTACAAGGCTTGGCGAGAGAGGCAGATGGCCTCAGAAGAGAGGATACCGGAAAAACTCTTTTTTCGTATAGGTGAGGCGAGCCGCATTGTCGGAGTCAAACCATATGTTCTGCGCTATTGGGAGAAAGAGTTTGATCTTGTAAAGCCTGAAAAAAGCAGTACAAAACAACGCCTCTACCGGCGCCAAGACGTCGTTCTTCTTTGTGAGATAAGACGTCTTTTGCACGAAGAGCGCTATACTATCGAAGGAACCAAAAAAAGATTAAAAAAGTTGCAGACTCAGTCGCTACAAGCCTCGTCTGAGGAGGGCTGCCTGGCTCAGCTAAAGAATGAACTGCTCGCCGTACGGGCCATGATATGCAACTATAGTAAAGAAGAGTGAAAAACGGGACGTAGCGCAGCCTGGTAGCGTACCTGAATGGGGTTCAGGTGGTCGGAGGTTCAAATCCTCTCGTCCCGACCAGATATCTTAAGGGGTTACGGATTATTCCGTAACCCCTTTTTTTTTATATTATCTCATTTAATGTGGTCGATTATGCCGTTGTGGTCTGATTTTGCGCCGTTTGAGCCAAGTACGGAATGAGGTATGCCTTTAAGGGCTTTGGGGCGGTATTCGACAATGTCATTAATGCGCTCGATAACCGTGTGATGGATGACCGGCAGATCATCTTGAGAGGGCATGTCATTTGCGTTGACTCTTACGTTTCTAGTGTTAAGCGTTGCCCGGGCTATTGGCCACCAGCGGTCCTGGTAGTGAATCTTACCTTTATGATTAGGCTTGATGAAGACGTCATCAAAGTCGATACGATATTCATCTTTGGGGGCCTTGAGTTTTTCGTATTTAATTTTATCTGGCGCTGTGATATCCAAACCGAGTTGTCGTCTCTTTATCTCATTGATCATGAATTCCAGCGTAATATCCGAAAGACCATCGTACCAGAACCCCCCACCGACATCAGAGTGAGCTCCCGGAAACCAGAGCTCAGTTACCCTTTTCTCCTTATTCATTAGGGTTGGTTGGAAGGCAATTCGTTTTTCGTCCAGGGATACAAGATGTAAAGCTTCCGCAACATGGGGTGAGATGGTAATATCCTCAAACACTACGTCTGATATGGGTTTGTCGTCATCCTCCAGGTTAGGGAATCCGATCGAAGCTACCGTATCGAAAACCCCCATGAAGCGAACGACGCCGGCATCACTGTCATTGTCTGGCAGATAATCGTCAATTACGGCGGCAAAGCGGCGTGCTAAAGCTGCTCCCCGGCTGAAACCAAACAGAAAGATCCTATCCCCGTTTTCATACACTCTTCTTAAGTTTCTCCCGGCAGATTTAATGATGCGTCCCACGTCCAGGTTCGGCGGCGAGAATGCGGCATTGAACATCTGTTGGACTTTATTGCCATAGGTTCCAACCCCGGAGTAGTAAAAACTATGTTGTTTTTTGCTGTGGCTTTCGTTTGTTAAGTTTCCCCCAAGCATGACATGCAGTTTCAAAATATTGGTGATACCGTTGTCTTCGAAATCACCCAGGCCAAACCATTCACGTTCCTGCTTAGCGTCGCGAGGGTGATTGCTGGTGCCATCAAAGCATATAATGATATTTTTGTTTTCCATTTTCCCCTCCTGTTTTAGTTGCTTAAAGTATGGGACTACCTGACTCCGCCTCTCTAAAGATGTAGGGAGGGTGCAGATGACTTGGCATGCACTACTTAGTAAACACGATATTCTGGAAAAATCAATAGGACGAATGTATGAAAAAAGTATGAATTTTGTGCAGTCGAGATTGGCGTTGCAACTTTTAGAGAGTGACGCTATAGTTGAGTATTGGTAAGAAACAGGTTTTTAGAGGTGTAAGTGGAGGTAGGACAACGTAAAGCGAGTGGATCTTAAGCCATAAAATCTAAGTTTTGGCCCAGCCCGCCTTCGGCAAGTATCTGAGCCACTTGTTGCTGGATCTCAGCGATTTCACGAAGCATGGCTACCTGGGTCTCCATGCTGGTTTGTAACTGTTGAGCGGTAGCGGCCATTGCCATGCTGTCGGTTGATACGGAACTGATTTCCATGATCTCTCCTTTTATTTTTACTGCCTCAGTTATCGGCGGTAAATAGTAAGACTTTAGTTTTTTTATGTCCCTCTTTTTTCCTCTCTTTACAGTTCACGCAACATTAAGTTTTGTTTCTCTATCTTCCACTCCAAAACACTGAGCTCTCTCTTAGGGTAGGGATGAGGGAGTGTTTTGTTTTCAAGACAGCCTGAAATATTTAAAAGAGGGGTTTGGAGATAATGACTCCGGCGATTAACTGTCTAAAAAAGGCAAAAGTTAAATATCAACTTCATCACTATGAGCACGATTCTCAAGTCAGTTCGTATGGCGAAGAGGCGGCAGCAAAATTGTTGGTCAGTACTGACCGGGTATTTAAAACCCTGCTTGTAAACCTTGGCGGTAAGGAGTTGGCGGTGGCCATCATTCCGGTCTCCCGACAACTCAATCTGAAGGCGGCGGCGAAAGCCTTTGGTGCTAAAAAAGCGGAAATGGCAGATCCTAAAGCTGTAGAACGGGCTACCGGCTATGTTTTGGGTGGTGTCAGCCCCTTAGGACAGAAAAAGAGATTAAGAATGGTCATCGACGAAAGTGCGCGACCCCAGGTCTCGATTTATGTCAGCGCCGGGCGCCGGGGGCTGGATATTGAACTGTCTCCAGTTGATCTGGCGGGATTGATTGGGGCAGATTTCGCGAACATTGTGTCGTAAGTTTTTGCCGGTTTTATTTTAGGCCCGATAAAGGGCTTGACATTTGCATACAGTATATATTAGAGGGCTCCTTCTTGTGTTTTTTTTATCAAGGCTTAACGGCTTTGTGAAAAAACATCAACTGGCCAAGGTCGGGTAAGTGCTGGTCTTGGGTGACAATGTATGATCAGTGTGTAATTTAATTTTAAGGAGTAGATCGTGAACAGGATTGTCGCGAAAGAGGAGTTCTCTAAGAACCCGAGCGTCAAAATGATGCAGATTGAAGCGCCGCGAATTGCCCAAAAGGCGAAGGGCGGACAGTTTGTTGTTTTCCGTCTTGATGAGACCGGTGAAAGGGTACCATTGACTGTGGCCGACACCGATCCGGAAAAGGGTTTGGTGACCATAATTTTCCAGGAAGTCGGCAAGAGTACCATGAAGCTCGGCAAGCTCGAAGTGGGCGATTGCCTGGCTGATTTCATCGGGCCACTTGGTCAGCCTACGCATATGGGTGATTTTGGTACTGTCCTTTGCGTCGCCGGTGGTATCGGGATTGCGCCAACTCATAATATTGTTAAGGCTCTAAAAGCTCATGGCAACAAGGTTATCTCGATAATCGGAGCTCGGACCAAGGATCTTCTCTTTTGGGAAGATAAGATGCGTGATTTGAGTGATGAACTCTATGTCTGCACCGATGATGGCTCGTATGGAATTCACGGCCTCGTAACCAAGGTCGAACAGGAGCTTTTGGAGAAAAATCGGGAAAGCGGTGAGATTGGCTTGGTCATCGGCATTGGACCTCCGATCATGATGAAGTTTGTCTGTAAAACCTCTGAACCGTTCGGGATAGAGACTTTGGTCAGCCTGCCGACGATCATGGTCGATGCGACGGGTATGTGTGGTGCTTGCCGGGTGACGGTTGGTGGCGAGACTAAATTTGTTTGCGTGGACGGGCCTGAATTTGACGGTCATAAGGTTGATTTCGATGAGATGTTGAAAAGACAGAGCATCTATGTAGAGCAGGAAAAAGTGGCGGTCGAACGCTACCAGCATCAAGATGATTGTGGTTGCTGTAGCGAATGCGGAGGTGATCAGTAATGACTGAAGTTAATAAGGAAAAAGTAAATAAGGCAAAAAAACTGCCCCGGCATCCGATGCCGGAACAGGAAGCCAAGGTCAGGGCACATAATTTCGAAGAGGTTCCGTTTGGTTACTCAAATGAGACCGCAATGCTGGAAGCGAGTCGTTGTCTGCGCTGTAAGAAGCCGAAATGTGTCGAAGGTTGTCCGGTAAATGTCAAGATCCCCGAATTCATCGGACTGATTGCTGATGGTGATTTCCTCAAAGCCGCCCATAAACTTAAAGAGACCAATGCCCTGCCGGCGGTTTGCGGTCGGGTTTGCCCCCAGGAGAGCCAGTGTGAAGCTAAATGTGTACTAAATAAAAAGGGCGATCCGGTGGCGATTGGCCGGCTTGAGCGTTTTGCCGCTGATTTCGAGCGGGCTCAGGGTAAGATTGAACTTCCAGAGATCGCTCCGGCAACCGGCAAGAAGGTTGCGGTTATCGGTGGTGGCCCGGCTGGTTTGACCGTGGCCGGCGACCTTATTAAACTAGGTCATCAGGTTACGATCTTTGAGGCTCTGCATAAAACCGGCGGGGTATTGGTTTACGGTATCCCCGAATTTCGTCTGCCTAAAGCGATTGTTCAGGCTGAGGTTGATTATCTGAAAGCTTTAGGGGTTGAAGTTGTTGAGAGCTATGTAGTCGGTCAGATTGAGACGGTCGATGAGTTATTAGAGCGTTTTGATGCCTGTTTTATTGGTACTGGGGCCGGCCTGCCGGTCTTTATGAATCTTGAAGGTGAGAATCTTAACGGAGTCTATTCGGCCAATGAGTATCTGACTCGTTCAAACCTTATGAAAGCTTATCTCTTTCCTGAATATGATACGCCGATTGTTGTCGGCAAGCGAGTCGCAACCTTTGGCGGCGGTAATGTCGCCATGGATTCATCGCGGACGGCACTGCGTTTAGGGGCCGAGAAGTCCTATATTATCTATCGTCGTTCGATGGATGAGATGCCGGCTCGGGATGAAGAGATTCATCATGCTGGGGAAGAGGGGGTTGAATTCCTGCTTTTGGCCAATCCCGAACGTCTGATCGGTGATGAAAAAGGCTGGTTGACCGGGGTTGAGTGTATCAAGATGGAGCTCGGCGAGCCCGATGAGTCTGGTCGTCGACGCCCGGTAGCGATCGAAGGTTCCGAATTTGTTGTCGATGTTGATACTGTAGTCGTGGCCATCGGTAACGGTCCAAATCCCCTGGTGCCGTCAACCACGCCCGATCTGAAAACCAACCGCTGGGGTAATATCGATGCCGACCCGGAAACCGGGGCGACGAGCATGCCGGGGGTTTATGCCGGTGGTGATATCGTTACCGGAGCCGCCACCGTGATCGAAGCGATGGGCGCCGGGAAAATAGCGGCGGCATCCATACATGAGTATTTGAGTAACAAGTAGCCGGTGGGGTCGTGTAAGGTGCCCTGAGAAAGGGTTCGGTTACAGTATTTAAGTTTGTAATAACTGTATTTTAGAAAAGGGTCGGAGGCGTTTTGCTCCGACCCTTTTCTTGTGTAAATTCCGATAAAATTAAGAAATATTGTAAGAAAGTGTAAACTTTATCTTAAGTTTGGCCTTTAATTGCCGATAGTAAAATTAAATCTTTTTAAGGTTGTCAGTCGGGTGCAATATTTACAGTTGTTGGTACAGGTTTGAATGTGAAGTTATTTTATCTATGTCAATGTACAAATGCCAAGTGGGGTGAGCAATGAAAAAGAGTGTTTTTGTTGGAATTGTTTTGTTGTTATTGTGTGTTGTAAATGTTCAGGCTGAAATTGTTTTCGGTGTGATTCCTTTAGAGGATAAAGCGGAAATGGTTCAGAAATTTACACCGTTGTGTGAATATCTGAGTGCTAAACTGGGTGAACCGGTGACCTTGAAAGTCGGTTCAGATTATGATGAGATCGAAAATGGTCTGGTGAAGGGGGGCATTCAGGCGGCCTACCTCGGACCTGTCGGCGCGGTTAAGGGTAATAAAGCAAATCGTTCGGTTATTCCGATTGTTAAGGTAGTCAAGAAGGGCTCACCATTTTATAAATCATACGTCGTAGCGCCAAAAGAGAGCTCTTTGCAGGGGGTTTCCGACCTTAAGGGGAAGGTCTTTGCTTTTGGTGACAAAGGGTCAACTTCCTCATATTTGGTGCCCAAATACCTGCTGGCCAAAAGCGGGGTAAAGCTTGCTGATCTGAAAGAGCATCTCTTGACCGGTTCTCACTCGAACGTGATCCGGGCTGTGCTTGAGGGGAAGGCTGCAGCCGGTGGTGTCAAGGAGAGTGTGGCTTTAAAAAATCAGGACAAACTGAAGTTTCTTGAAATCTCCAATCCGATTCCCAACTTTCCGATCTGCGTTAATATCAAGGCCCTGGGCAAAGAGAAAGCGAAAAACTTACAGAAACTCCTTTTGACTCTGCCGAAGAAAGCCACTGAGGTGATAGCGATCAGCAAAAAATATGATAATTTTACCAAGGCCTCAATTGGAGATTATCGGATTATAGAGTCAATTATGAAGCAGAAATAAGGATGTAAGCGATGACGATTAAAAGCAAACTTCTATTTGCCATGATCCTGGTCGGTGTGTTGCCGGTTTTGCTGGTAACCGGTTATGTCAGTTTTAAAATCTCTGATTTTCTGGAGCAGAGCCAGGGTGCTGCAATGCAGAGGGATTGTGAGAAGGTGCGGCAATATTTTGATGGCAGTATGCGTCGGCGAGATCGTGACCTGCGAGTCTTGAAAGCCAATCCGATACTTTCCGAATCGTTAATGAGTGACTTTGACTATAGCGTTGTAGATCAATTATTGACAGATTTGGTGGCTGACAAAGATAATCCTTTCTCATTTATAATGCTGACCAAGGCAGACGGCACCACGGTTGGCGCCAGTGATGCACGTTTGGTGGGGAAAGAGAATGCCAATAAAAAGTGGCACCAGGAGACCTTGGCCAAAGGGCGTTACTACTCCGACTGGAACCGGCGGCCGGAGAAGGCAATTTTGTCAAACCCGCCTTTTGGTGGGGAATATCGCTATACCCAGGTCGTCTCTCGGCGGATATCTGGAACCGATGGAGACGCACTGGGGACGATTAACGCCCGGGTTAAATGGCAACTTCTTCAGCAGTGGCTAGCGCAAGAGATCGAAGGATTTCGTAAATCCGGTTGGCTGAGTAAAAAGGTCACCGTTGTAAAAGGTGATGGCGCCATTATAGCGCATGCGGAAGGTAGCGCCTTTTATGGTAAACCTCTTGGCGAGATTTTGGCCGATAAAGTTAATTTAAAGAAAGTGATGGAGCAGGATGCAGGGTTTCTTCATGATTCAGGGCATGGGATAGCTCAGGTCTGCAGTTTTACAACACTGACCTTTGGTGAAAGTACTTGGAAAATCCTGGTGACGGCGGCAGAGTCTGAGTTTTTCCAGGTTAAAAAAGAGTTCTTGATGGCTCTGGCCGGGGTTTGTGTGTTTTGTCTGGTTCTGGCCGTGTTTTTTGGCTTGTTGGCGGGCAACAGTGTTGCCCGACCGCTGAAGCAAGTTGTCATATTGCTTCAGGAGATCGCATCCGGGGCCGGCGATCTGACAGTTCGTCTGCCAACTGGTGCCGCCGGTAAGAAAATCGATGAAATTGGACAGCTTTCGTCAGCGTTCAATGAGTTTGTTGGAAAACTCCACAATATCTTCAAGGAGGTTTTGGATGGACTGCACTCTCTTAATGCCTCTTCCGGCCATTTGACGGGTATGGCAGAGATTCTTTCAGATGGCGCTCGGACAGCATCGGAGCGTTCGGACGGAGTCGCGGCGGCTGCTGAAGAGATGAGTTCCAATATGAACAGTGTCGCAGCAGCAGTCGAAGAGGCTTCTACCAATATAAGCCAGGTGGCAGATGCTGCGGGTGAGATGAGTTCTGCTTTCGGCCAGATTGCCGGGCGCACAGGTGAGGCGCGGCAGGTAACTGAAACCGCAGTTCAGCAGGTAGGTGATGCGACGGAGAAAGTTGCTGAACTCGGTGAGGTGGCTGCTCAGATTGGTCAGGTGGTTGAAACTATCACCTCAATTTCTGCCCAGACCAACCTGTTGGCTTTAAATGCTACGATTGAGGCGGCCCGGGCCGGAGAGGCTGGAAAGGGGTTTGCGGTTGTCGCCAATGAAATTAAAGAACTTGCCGGGCAGACGGCGGTGGCGACTGATGAGATCAGTGACCGAATCGATGGTATTCAAAGCTCGGTTGGCGGCACTGTGTCAATTATTGAGCAGATCAGTGTCGTGATCAATCGGGTAAATGAAATCGTTGCTGCTATTGCCGCTAACATTGAAGAGCAGGATGTGGTGACCGGGCAGATTGCCGACAACGTTGGGCAGGCTTCCAGCGGTATTTTGGAAGTGGCGGAGAATGTGGCCCAGAGTTCTACTGTTTCCGGACAGGTGACTGGTGATATTACTGAGGTCAGCCGAACGGTGACGGAAATTACTGATTCCGGAGGGGAGGTTAAGCAGAGTGCTGATGAATTAGCGACGCTGGCCGGTCGTCTGCAGGAGTTGGTCGGTAATTTTAAACTTTAAGAAGGCGGGTTGTAGAATAATCTCCTCTAGCACAAACAAAAAGACCGGCAAGTTTGAAAAAACTGCCGGTCTTTTTGTTTACGTGAATCCTTCAGTGTTTTGCAACGTTGTTCTATTGATGTGGTTGATTTTTGTGTACAGTGTACAGTATTTGCTAAATATCGGTTTTTGTTATTGTTTACAATTAAGTGAAATTATTAATTATTCTCCCCGGGAAAGGGATGTAAAAAAATCTTGACTTTGTATTTTTAATGGTTTATGTCTCTCCCGCTTTTTCACTTCGCCTGTTTTAAAATGGTCTTGCATGAGGGTCGCACGGTATCCCTTTTCTGATCCGGATCTATGCAAATAAGACCACCTCAACCTGGCTCCAGGGGGGTTTGTTATAATGCCTGCTCCGCATGTTCTTGATTTCGTCTATATTATCGTGGTTCTGGCTGGTGGTATTATTGCCGGAGTCGCACCCTTCGTTATCTCCGATATTTTTCGTCCTCGAACCGTTAATAAAAAGACCCTGCACACCTACGAGTGCGGTATGGATCCTTTCGGTTCAGCCTGGGATATCCGTTTCGGGGCGGCTTACTATCTCTATGCCCTGATTTTTCTCGCCTTTGATGTTGATATTCTCTATCTCTTCCCGGTTGCTGCCGCTTACGATCGCGTATCCGGACTGCAGGGGGTGCTGGAGCTCTTTATTTTTGTTGGAATTCTGACCTTGGCGGTCGCATATGTGTGGGTTAAAGGAGTTTTTACGTGGGCGATCAAGAGAGAGGTAAGCTAAACGTTCACTCATACTCGGCCGAGCTCCAGTCTCGGCTTGAGAGGGGGGCGCCGGGTGATCTTGTAGTTCATGATCCGGGGCCACTGTATAAGCACAAGCTGGCCGATGATATTTTTAATCTATGTCGGGCTAACTCGCTCTGGCCCATGACCTTTGGTCTGGCCTGCTGTGCGATCGAGATGATGAGCCTGGGTATGGCCCGGTTTGATATCTCTCGTTTTGGTTCGGAAGTTTTTCGGCCCTCACCGCGCCAGAGTGACCTGATGATTGTTGCCGGAACCGTCAATAAAAAGATGGCCTCCGCAGTAATGACCCTTTACGATCAGATGCCCTCACCTAAATGGGTGATCGCCATGGGTAACTGTGCAATATCCGGTGGCCCTTTTGCCGTCGAAGAGAACTATAATGTAATCGAAGGGGTCGATAAATTGATTCCGGTTGATGTCTATGTACCCGGTTGTCCACCGCGTCCCGAAGGTCTGCTTGAGGGGATTTTGAAACTTCAGGAGAAGATTAGCGGGGTTCGTCATCCGTTCCCCCAGAGGAAGATATCCGATGCACCCAGCTACTGAGAAACTGGTCAGCGCTTTGCAGGATTTGTCGATTTCGGTCGAGGCTTGCGATTATCAGCAGCGCGGCTACCATTTTGAGATTGACCTTGAAGCTGATAAGCTGCGCCCTTTGGCCGAATGTATGCTCGCCCGGGAGATGTTTCTGGGTTTTGTCGGCGGGCTTCATGTTAAACCTGCGGTCGAGATTATTTACCAGTTCGCAAGCTTTGAGCGGGCCTGCCGTATTGTGGTCAGGGTGCCGGTTGCTGGCGACAACTCAATGCCGACAATCTCTGATATCTTTCAGGGAGCAAATTGGCACGAACGCGAAACCCGCGATTTCTACGGCGTCAACTTTACTGACCATCCCAATCTTAAACCCCTGATTCTGGCCGAAGAGGATGTCGATCTTAAACCTTTGCTGAAAAAAGACGAAGATCTCAAGGGGGCGACTGAGGTGCGCTGGGCGGTCCCGGTAGAGGAAAAACCTGAAGTAGAGAAGGCGGAACAGGGCTGATGGAAAATTTAGCTGAAAATAGAACTGCATATACCGATCTAGAGCCGGCAACCGACATCCCTAACGAAAACCATTACTATTTAAATATGGGGCCGCAACATCCCAGCACGCATGGAGTTCTGCGGGTTCTGCTGGAGATGGATGGCGAGTACGTTGTCGATCCGCAACCAGTTTTGGGTTATGGTCACCGCATGCAGGAGAAGATGGCCGAGCATAAGAACTGGATGGCTTTTATGCCCAATACCGGGCGCATGGATTATGCCGCAGCTTTGCCATATAATCACGGTTATGTCGCCCTTTTCGAACGCCTTTGCGGGATTGAAGTCCCGGCCCGGGCCGAATATATTCGGGTTATTACTTCAGAGCTTAATCGCATAGTCAGCCACCATCTCTGGATTGGTGCGATGCTTCTTGACATGGGAGCCTTCACCCCGATTCTCTATACCTTTGATGATCGCGAGCAAGTTCTAGACATCCTGGAAGATGTTACCGGTTCCCGTTTGACCTACTGCTATTTCAGGGTTGGTGGGGTTTGCAAGGATATCGACGACAAATTTGTCGAAAAAACCCGGGCTTTTATCAAACGCCAGCGGGAGCGTTTCGATATCTATAATAAACTGGTGACCGGCAACATTATTTTTATCAAGCGAACCGAAGGGGTTGGTGTTATCAGCCCGGATATGGCTCGTCGTTATGGGGTTACCGGGCCGGTTTTAAGGGGTTCTGGAATCGCTTATGATGTGCGCAAAAATGAGCCTTATTCAGTTTATCCAAACTTTGATTTTGAGATCCCGGTTGGTCGCAACGGGGACTCATATGATCGCTATATGGTTCGTTTGTTGGAAATTGAGCAGAGTTTGCGGATTATTGAGCAGGCCCTTGATCAACTGCCCGAAGGGTCTTTTCTCGGTAAGGCACCTAAAAAAATGAAAATGCCGACCGGTGACTGCAGCTTTTCAGTTGAGGCAGCCCGGGGTGAGCTGACCTATTATCTGGTTAGTGGCGGTGGCGACATTCCCTATCGCCTTAAAATTAGGGTGCCCTCCTATTCAAACCTGAGTGTGTTGCCGGAACTTTGTCAGGGCATGCTTTTATCTGATCTGGTTGCGGCTATGGGTAGTATGGATTTGGTTATTCCCGAGATTGACAGATAGATCTCAAAGAAAAATAGATTTCACTGGTTTCCTTATAGTAGTGGAGTAGCGATATGCCCCCTGAGTTATTACGTATGATCATCGCCGCAGTGTTGGTGGTGGCCTTTGTTTTTCTCAATGCCATGATTCTCGGTTATATGGAACGTAAGGTCTCAGCCCATATTCAGCGGCGGCCGGGTCTCATGGAGGTCGGACCGCATGGCGTTCTGCAGTTGATTGTCGACGGTTTGAAACTGATCGGTAAGCAACTGGTGGTGCCGGAAGGCTCTAATAAGTTTCTTTTTCGTCTGGCCCCGGTACTCTCTTTTGCTCCTTGTGTTCTTCCCTTTGTGGTTCTTCCGTTCGCTCGAAAACTGCAGATTGTCTCGATGGATATCAGCCTGATATTCATCCTCGCAATGACTTCAATAAATGTTATAGCTATTCTCGTCGCCGGTTGGGCCTCTAACAATAAATATTCACTTTTTGGTACTTTCCGGTCGGTGGCTCAGGCGGTCTCTTATGAGATTCCGATGTTGCTCTCGATCTTGTCGATTATCCTGATAACCAGTACCTTCAGCTTGCAGGGGATTATAGCAGCTCAGAAGTACTATTGGTTTATCCTGATCCAACCACTGGCTTTTATCATCTATTTCATCTCCGGCCTGGCTGAGACCAACCGGGCTCCCTTTGATATGCCGGAAGCTGAAAGTGAACTCACAGCCGGTTTTCACACTGAATACAGCGGCATGGGGTTCAGTTTTTTCTTTCTCGCTGAATATGCCAATATGTTCACTGTCTGTTCAATTGCCACTGTCCTTTTTTTAGGCGGCTGGAAGGGTATACCACTGCCGTTGGGCGACTATACTGGTATCTTCTGGTTTATGCTCAAGGTCTACGGTCTCCTTTTTGTTATGATTTGGGTGCGTTGGACCTATCCCAGGGTTCGTTTTGATCAACTGATGACCTTTTGCTGGAAATATTTGATCCCTTTCTCTCTGGCTAATCTTCTCATCACAGCAGTATTGGTTAAACTGATATGAATAATCGAGGATACTTCGGCGAGCTCTGGTTTGGCGCAAAGAGTCTGCTGATCGGTTTGAATGTGACCATCAAGGAGCTGTTTAGGCCCATAGTAACGGTTCAATACCCGCGCGAAGAGTGTGAAATCACACCTAACTATCGCGGCCATGTCGAACTTGTTTTTAATACTGAAACCGGAGGCTGTGACTGTATTGTCTGTGGCATGTGTGCCAAAGCCTGTCCCTCGGACTGTCTGGTTGTCAAAGGTGAGAAAAAAGAGGGTGAGAAGCGTAAGTCTTTGACGCTCTTCTCGCTGGACTTTACCAAATGCAGTCTCTGCGGCAGTTGTGTCGAAACTTGCCCTAAAGGGGCCCTGGATTATTCACAAGACTATAATATCGCAGGTTTTACCCGCGAAGAGTTTCATTACGATCTCATTGAGCGGCTCGAGCGTCGGCATCAACAACCCCTTGCTGCGGCCGCCGGAGGCAACTGATGGCTTACGGAACCTTAACCGAGATTTTTTTCTACCTTTTCATCATTATGATTGTTTTCGGGGCCCTGGTTGCGGTCAGTTCACCGATCTTGATGAAAGCTGTAATGGGACTGGCGATGGCGATGTTTGGTACAGCCGGGCTCTATCTTTATCTCAACAGTCCATTTCTCGCTTTGATGCAGATTTTAATCTATGTCGGAGCGGTCTGTATCATGATTGTTTTTGGGATCATGGTTGGTTATACGCCGAAACAGTTGGCCGCCTATGCCATCGGGCCGAAAAATACGATTTTGGCCCTGGTGACTTCGCTCTTGACTTTAGGCGTTCTTCAGCTCGGGCTTTCGCGGACCCAGTGGGTTCAGGCTCAAGGAGCGGGTGGCGGTGATTGCAGTCTGGCTGCCCTTGGTGAGGCCTTGATGACTCGTTATGGCTTGGCATTTGAACTTATTTCAGTCGTTCTCATGATCGCCATGGTTGGAGCAGTGGCGATTACCTGGAACGGCAAGCGCAGGGGGCTTAAGTAAGTGATTAGTTGTAACCTCAATACCTACCTGATTATCGCCGTCTTTATGTTGTGTCTGGGGCTCTATGGTATGATGCAGCATCGCTCTATGATCGGCATGCTGATCTCGATCGAACTGATTCTTAACGGGGCGGGCCTTAATTTTATGGCATTTAACCGATTTCTGGCGCCGGATCCGGTAGTTGGACAGATTTTTACGCTCTTTATTATGGGACTAGCTGCCGCTGAAGCTGCGATTGCCGTAAGTTTAATTTTTGCTGTCTACCGGAAATATCAGACATCCGATCCCGAACAGATCAGCGATCTGCGCGGTTAGCGGGAGATAGGGGTATTTAACAGATATGGATACGATTATTACCAGTAAAATCCTGCTTACCTCAGCTCTGCCGATGTTGACCGCTCTTCTGGTCATGTTTTCCGGCAAAAAGCCGAACTTAAGGGAATCCTGGTCAATTATTGGGGCCCTGCTAACTTTCTTGTCGGTTCTTAACCTGCTCCCCCATATCTTGGCCGGCGGAGCTTACGAATTTACCTTGGCAACCCTTTATCCCGGGGTCAATATCAAGTTTCATCTGGATGGTTTGGGGATCATGTTTGCCGGTACGGCCTCCTTTCTCTGGATTCTGGCCGGATTCTATTGTATCGGTTATATGCGGGGTCTCGATGAACATGCCCAGACCCGCTTTTATGTCTGTTATGCGGTCTCGGTCGGGGCCGCCATGGGTGCCGCTTTTGCCGGCAACCTCTTTACCCTTTATCTCTTTTATGAGATCGTTTCAATCTTTACCTACCCTCTGGTCGCCCATCATCAGGATTCAGAAGGTTACGAAGGCGCGCGAAAATATATTGTCTACCTGATGTTCACCTCGAAGGCCTTTTTGCTGCCGGCAATGGTGATCATCTATGTTCAGTGCGGAACTTTGGATTTCTGCTATACCGGAATTGTTAACGGGATCTTTCCCGAAGGTGCCAATAAACTGCTGGTTGTGGTCTCTTACCTGCTTTGCCTGTTCGGTTTTGCCAAGGCCGGGATTATGCCGCTCCATAACTGGCTACCTTCGGCTATGGTTGCGCCAACTCCGGTCAGTGCCCTTTTGCATGCGGTGGTGGTTGTTAAGGTCGGGGTCTTTTCGACCTGCCGGGTGATGCTTTCGGTTTTTGGTATCCAACTTCTCCAGGATCTTAACTTGGGGATCTTTACGGCTTATTTTGTCTCCTTTACAATTATAACAGCCTCAATTATTGCTTTGAGTAAAAGTAACCTCAAGGCCCGGCTGGCTTACTCAACTATAAGTCAGCTTTCATATATCATTCTCGGTGTTGCCATGCTGACGCCGAACAGTATAACCGGCGGCCTTGTCCATATTGCCAACCATGCTTTTTCCAAGATAACGCTATTTTTCTGTGCTGGAGCGATTTTTGTCGCTTGTGGTAAAAAGGATATCAAGGAGTTTGGGGGGCTTGGTTACCGGATGCCGATTACCATGATCGCTTTTGGTCTGGCTTCTTTAAGTATGATTGGGGTGCCGGGCTCCGCTGGTTTTGTGACCAAGTGGTTTCTCGCTCTAGGGGCTATGGATATAAGTAGTATTGGTCTGTTGGTGGTACTGCTGGCCAGTAGTTTACTTAATGCGGGATATTTTGTACCCATCTTTCTCAAAGCCTTCTTTGGGAAAGTGGCGCCGGTCGATCAAGGTTTAAGTGGTTCGTTGGAGAGTAAGCCCCTGATTATGTTTATGGTGGTCCCGCTCTTAATAACCAGTATCATCTCAATTATTCTCGGTATCTACCCTGATCTCTTTCTTAAGATTATTAATGTAATGGTGGGAGCATGATGGCGCAAATTTTAAGTTATCTGCAGGCTCATGCGAAAGTCTTAAAGTGGGTTTTCTTTGTCTATCTATTGGGGACTTTGCTCTTCGATTTTTTGGTAGAAAGACATCATCCCCATTTCTGGGGTGATTCGGTTATCGGTTTCTGGGCTCTCTTTACAATCTTGGGCTGCCTGGGAATGATCGTCTTCTGCAAGGGGCTCTCCCATGTTTGGCTCGCCCAGCGCGAAGATTTCTACGATAGCGAGGATTCAGATAATGATGAGTAGTACGATTTTTCTCCATCCGGCCTCCTATTTTATCCTTGGTGCCCTGTTGCTGCCGATTTTCAGCCGCTTCAAAATGCAGAAGGTAGTTTTATTGGCAGTTCCCCTGCTGGCCTTCTGGCAGATACATGCTCTGCCGGAGAGTTTCGGGGTCTGTAACTTTATGGGTTTTGAGTTGGTTTTCGGTAAGGTCGACAAACTGACTTATGTCTTTTTGCATGTTTTTACCCTGATGGCCCTGATCGGTGCCATCTATTGTTTGCATGTCAAGGAGACCGGCCACCATATCGCGGCCTTTCTCTATGTAGCCGGCTCATTGGGTACCACCTTGGCCGGGGATTACCTGACGATTTTTATCTTCTGGGAGTTGATGGCTTTTGCCTCAACCTTTTTGATCTGGTATCGTAAAAGAAAACGTTCGATCGAAGCCGGTTACCGTTACCTTCTGGTACATACCGCCGGCGGCCTGATCCTTCTGGCCGGAATCTTTCTCCGCTACCAGAATTGTCATGATTTAAGTTTTACCAGGATCGCCGTCGAAGGGGCGACGATGGCAGATTATCTAATTATGGTCGGTTTCATGCTCAATGCTGCAGTCCCGCCGATTCACGCCTGGCTCCCGGATGCCTATCCCGAAGCGACCGTGACCGGGGCCGTCTTCATGTGCGCCTTTACTACTAAAACTGCAGTCTATGTTCTAGCTCGGGCTTTTCCCGGTTTCGAAATGCTGGCTGTAATGGGGGCGATAATGACCCTTTACGGGGTTGGCTACGCTGTTATTGAAAATGATGCGCGCCGGATTTTAGCTTACCATATCGTCAGTCAGGTCGGTTACATGGTTTGCGGCATCGGTATCGGTACAGCCATGGCTGTCAACGGGGCCTGCGCCCACGCCTATGCTCATATCCTTTACAAAGCCCTGCTTTTTATGGGAGTTGGTGCCGTTCTCGAGATGACCGGCAAGTCAAAACTCAACGAACTTGGCGGCCTCTACAAGAGGATGCCGTGGGCCATGGTCTTTACCGTGATTGGTGGGGTTGCGATCTCCGGTTTTCCTCTGACCAGTGGTTTCATAAGTAAATCGATGATTATCGCCGCAGCCGGTGAAGACCATCGGATTTTTCTTTTAATCATGCTGAGTCTGGCCGCAGTCGGAACCTTTCTCTCGGTCGGCATCAAACTGCCTTATTTTATATGGTTTGGAAAGGATTCCGGGGTTAAAGCCAAAGAGGCCCCCTGGAATATGAATCTGGCGATGATTTTCGCCTCTTTCATGTGTATCTTTCTGGGGATCTATCCTGAATACCTTTATCGGATGCTTCCTTTCCCGGTGCACTACCATCCATATACCGCCTACCATCTCTCAGAAACCCTGCAAATCTTGGGCTTTACCGGGCTTGGGTTCTACTTGATGGTCAAATATCTGCATCCCGAGCCCAAGAGCAATCTTGATCTCGACTGGTTTTACCGCAAAGGGGCCTTGGTTTTTATGTGGGTTGCCTCTAAGCCGATCAGTATTGCCAATGACTGGGTTGGCGAGGTCTATCGTACGGTGGGCTTACGTTTTACCAAGGCCGTGGCCAAAGCTCTCTCCTGGTTTGACTGGGAGGGTATCGACTGGGCCGTTGATGGCTCCGCCAAAGGTGTGGTTCAAGGCGGTGACAAGATGCGGACCCTGCAGACCGGTAAGATTCAGCAGTATGTTGGTGGCGCTGTCGCAGCGTTGATGATTGTTCTGCTGCTCGTCGTCTTTCTGTAAAGGTTTTAAAATCTCGACGATAAACTCCGAATCCGGATGTCGTCGGTTTTGCCTGGATATTTAATGATTTTCTAGTCTAGAGAATTCGATTATGCACATGGAAAAATATCTGATCCTCAACACCCTGAGCTATCCGGTCCTTTCAGCGATTATGCTGGTTCCACTGGTTGGAGCCTTGATCAGCCTCCTGATTAAGGATGAACAGCGCCTCAAGGTCTTCGGTTTGTTGGTGACCCTGGTGACCTTTGTTCTTTCGCTTCCGCTCTTCACCTGTTTCGACCTGCATACGGTTAAGTATCAGTTTGCTGAATTAAGACCCTGGTTCTCTTTGCTCAAACTCAACTATGTGGTTGGGGTTGATGGTATCAGTGTGCTTTTGGTTTTGCTTACGACCTTTATAATGCCTTTTTGCATCCTCTGCTCCTGGCGTTATATTGCTAAGCGTTTAGGGGAGTTTATCTTTGTTGTATTAGTTATGGAGACTGCCATGATCGGGGTCTTTATAAGCCTTAATACAGTACTCTTCTATATCTTCTGGGAAGCGATGTTGATTCCCATGTTTTTGCTGATCGCGGTCTGGGGCGGGGCCCGCAAGGATTACGCCTCTATCAAGTTCTTTCTCTATACCCTCTGCGGCAGTATTTTTTTGCTGGTGGCGATCGTTGCCCTCTATATTAAAACCGGAACCTTCTTTATTCCGGCTTTGATGGATCAGGAGTACTCTTTTGCCTATCAGATGTGGATCTTTCTGGCTTGTGCCTTGGCTTTTGCGATCAAGATCCCGATGTACCCGGTTCACACCTGGCTTCCGGCCGCCCATGTTGAGGCGCCGACTGCCGGTAGTGTTATTCTGGCCAGTATCCTCTTGAAAATGGGGGGCTATGGTTTTTTGCGATTCTGTCTGCCGATGGCCCCGGCCGCAACCCTCTACTGTATGCCCTACCTGATCGCCTTATCGTTGATCTCGATTATCTTCGGTGGTTACCTGGCTTTGGGGCAGACCGATATCAAAAAACTGATTGCCTACTCCAGTGTCGGTCACATGGGTTTTGTCACCTTGGGGATTTTCCTGCTCAATGATCAGGGCTTAAAAGGTGCCATCCTGCAGATGATCAACCACGGAATTACCACCGGCGGTCTCTTTATTATGGTCGGTATGATCTATGAGAGAACCCACAGTCGGGAGATTGCCGATAACTCAGCCTTGGGGATGATAATTCCCATCTATGTCACATTTCTTGGTATCTTTTGTCTTTCATCCCTGGCTTTTCCCGGGACTAACAGTTTTGTCGGGGAGTTTCTGGTTCTGCTCGGGGCATTCAAGAAGAGTGCCGTGGTTGGCTTTCTGGCGATTCCCGGGGCGATTCTGGCCGCCGCTTATATGTTGAGATTGTTGCAGCGCATGGTCTGGCACGATTCCGACGGTCATGGTCACCATCATGATGAAGCTGATAGTGAAGATCATGGTCACGCCTTGACCGATCTTAATTTCCGAGAAATTTCTATGGTTGTGGTGCTCACTTTTTTTGTTTTCTGGATCGGTCTCTATCCGACTCCGCTCTTGAAGATCATGGATGCCAGCGTGGCTCATCTGCTCCAGCAGATCTCCGCCGGCGGAGCGGTTTCACCGGTTGATCCCCATGCCGGTCATCACGCCTTGCTTGAGTTTGGTAGCTGGTTCAAACAGATTATGACCTTTTAACCACAGATGGACACAGATAAACACTGATTTAGTCTCTTATCGTTGTTGATATTTAATTGCAGGTATTTAAAATGCAAGTAATGCTTATTCTTCCTGAACTTGTTCTGATTGTCATGGTGCTGGTTCTTTTTGCCGCATCACTGAAAAAGATACAGGGTATAGCCTTAACCAGTATGGCCTTGGCCGGCGCTTTTCTGGCCCTGGTTGCGACCGTGCTTGCATCCTGTGCCTCAGGTACCCTTTTTGTAGGGGCATATCAGGTTGACGGCCTCTCTCAATTAATAAAATTTCTTTTATGCGGCGGACTTTTTCTGGTCTTTTTCATGTGTCGCAGTTTGAGTGGTATTGAAGAGGAGATGGTCAATGAATTCTATCTCTTTCTTTCTTTGAGTACCTTAGGCCTGGTTATGATGAGCAGTGCAGTCGAGCTCTTGACTATTCTTGTCTGTCTCGAAATTTCATCATATGCTCTTTATGTCGTGATCTCTTTTCGCCGTGGTGAAGGACGCCGCAGCGAGGTTGAGGCGGGCATCAAATATGTGCTTTTCGGAGCAGCGGCAACCGGGATATCACTGTTTGGTTTAAGCTATATTTTTGGTCTGACCCATACGACCTACCTGAATGAGATCAGTGCCCATTTGCCGAAGATGATGAGTAGTCAACCGATGGCGGTAATCGGCATGGTCTTGATGCTCTGCAGCTTTTTCTATAAATTGGCGATGTTTCCAATGCATGCCTGGACCCCGGATATCTATCAGGGGGCATCCAATGAGACCACAACCTTCATTGCGACCCTGCCGAAGGTCGGCGCTGCGGCTCTATTGATCCGCCTCGTCAGTATGACTGGTACCGGTATTTCCGAGTTTACCTGGGTTCTCGTGGTTCTCGCAGTACTCTCTATGACCTTCGGTAACCTCGCGGCTTTAGTTCAGGATGATATCAAGCGCTTGCTGGCATACTCCAGTATTGCTCATGCCGGCTATATGATGATTGGCCTTTTAAGTGGAAATCAACTGGGTATGACCGCAGTAATCTACTATATTGCAGGTTACGTCCTGATGAATCTGGCCTGTTTCTTGGTCATCTACTATATCGCACCGCGGGGTGAAAATATCACGTTTGCGGACCTCAAAGGTCTGCATCGGCGCTCACCAGTGTTGGCCTTTACCTTGGCTGCCGGGGCTTTCGGGATGGCCGGTATTCCACCGACGGTCGGCTTTACCGGCAAATTTGTTATTTTTACATCGGCCCTGGAAAAAGGTTTTTATGGTTTGGTAGTGATCGCCATGGTAAATGCTGCGATTTCGGCATTTTACTACCTGAAAATGGCACGAGCGGTCTATTGCCAGGGAGAAGAGGAGGAAGTGCAAGCTCTGCCGCTGGGTTTAGGAGTCAAAGCTTTTGGTGCTTTTTTGATTATTGCGATTATCCTGGTCGGAATTATGCCGCAAGGGTTGATGAATCTGGCTGACCAAGCTGTGGCGGCTCTCTTGTAGAGGGTACTTCTGACAAAAAAACAGTAAACCGTAAAGGGCAGTAGTAACTGCCCTTTTTTTTTATTTGCGATATGCTCAAGAGTGGTTGATAACAGGGATACTTTTATGCTATTGTGGCTCTGCTGGAATAGCATTTTCCGATTTTAAATATAAGGGAGCCTTGAGATTAGAATTTTTCAAGGCTCCCATAAATGTGTTAATGGACTTTAATTCTTTGCCTGTTTACCGCATCAGCTCAAAAAAGCTGCTGATTGTTTTTCTCATTGTCTTAATGTCGGGAGTTGCTGGTGCCGGAGCTCTTTTTGGTGCCCACAGCGAACTGCCTGCAGAGAAGAGCTACAATGAGGCAAAAGCCCGTTATAACCGTTTCATGGCAAACCCCAAGGGTTGGGGGCAGCGCCGTCGTTGGGAAGCTTTAATTAAGGATTTTGATGGACTGGCCCGAAACTATCCGCGCAGTAAAAGGGCGGATGATGCACTTTATCTGGCTGCCGGACTTTACACATCACTTCATAACTACTCCGACTGGTCGTCCGATCTGCAACAGGCGGCAAGACGTTATAAGATGCTGCTTAAGGGGTATGGCCAGAGCCGCCTGGCCGATGATGCTCTTTACAATCTCGGTGTTATAGCTCTCAAATTAAAGGATAAGAAAAAAGCTAGGGAACAATGGCAGCTATTGTTACGGGATTTCCCTGAATCCGATATGAGGGAAAGAACTCGGGCCAGCCTTCAGGATTTAAGTCCGCCTAAAACCCCAAAGAGAGTCAAACAAAACCGGATTCCGAGAAAAAAAACTAAGGTAAGCAAAGCCCAGTATCAGCGGCAAGGCAGCAGTCGTAAACCGGCAGATCAAGTTGTAAAAGTCAAAAAGATCAATCAGAAAGGGCTCTCCCGGGTGCTTGATCTGCGACATTGGTCATCACCGACTTATACCCGGGTTGTCATCGATCTTGACCGGGAGACGGAATTTACCAGGGGTATTCTCAAAGACAGACATAACAGTAAAAAAACCAAATCGATCTATCTGAACCTGGCCGATACCGTGATTCCGGAAATCACTAAGGAGGTGCCGATTAATGACGGTATCCTGCAAAGGGTCAAGGTTTCTCAATTCAACACGCGTACGGTGCGAGCCGTTATCCATGTCGCCGATATCGATCATTACAAAATCTTTGCCTTAAGCCATCCGCCCCGCATTGTTATTGATGTAATCGGTGGTGACTATAAAAAGGCCAGAAAAAAGAGGGCCAATCCCGATCCGGCAAGAAAGGTACAAAATCCCGGAGTTTTGAGTCTGGCGCAGCAGCTAGGGCTTGGAGTCGGAACCATTGTTATCGATGCCGGCCATGGCGGCAAAGATCCCGGGGCACTCTCAGCGGGAGGCAGTAGAGAGAAGGATATTGTTCTTGATATTACGAAAAGGCTGAAGGCGATTTTGCTGGATAGACTCAAATGTCGAGTTGTAACCACAAGAGATCGTGATCGCTTTATTCCTCTGGAGGAGAGAACCGTGGTTGCCAATACTAAAAAGGCGGATCTCTTTATCTCGATTCATGCTAATGCCAGCCGTAACCGTAGAGTCCATGGGGTTGAGACCTATTTTCTTAATCTTTCAACCGACAAAGAGGCGATGGAACTGGCGGCTTTGGAGAATGCAACTTCGACTAAGAATATCGGCCAATTGCAGTCGATTCTCAACGATCTCATGCAGAACTCTAAAATTAAGGAGTCGAGTCGCCTGGCTGGTTGCGTACAGCAGTCACTGGTAAAAAGTTTGAGGAAGTCATACCAGAATGTCAACGATTTGGGTGTTAAACAGGCGCCGTTTTATGTCTTGATCGGGGCCCAGATGCCTAGTGTTCTGGTTGAGGTCTCTTTTATTTCAAACAAGATGGAAGCCAAGCGCCTGGCGACGGCGTCCTATCGACAGAAAATTGCCGAAGGTCTGGCCGACGGTTTAGAAAAATATATTAATGAGATCAAGCTCGCCAGTTTATATTACAATTAATCAGTTATTTGTCTAAAGGAGGAAAAAATGATTGAGCAGAAATTTGTTTTACGGGATGATGAAATTCCTCGGCAGTGGTACAACCTGGCAGCTGACTTGCCTTCTCCGATGGAGCCTTTAAAGACTCCTGATGGAACCCTTGTAACTCCGGAGATGATGGCTCCCATCTTTCCTATGAACCTGATTGAACAGGAGATGTCTCAGGATCGTTGGGTCGATATCCCGGAGCCGTTGTTGGCGCTGCTGGCGAGCTATCGGCCAGCCCCTTTGAAAAGGGCGATAAAACTAGAAAAGGCCTTGGGCACTCCGGCCCGAATTTACTATAAGGATGAGAGCACTTCGCCGGCTGGCAGCCACAAACCCAATTCAGCTTTGGCTCAGGCCTGGTACAACAAAGAGTTCGGCACCAAACGTCTGACTACTGAAACCGGGGCCGGACAATGGGGCAGTGCACTCTGTTACGCCAGTGCTCTGGTTGGCTTAGAGTGTAAAGTTTTTATGGTGCGGATCAGCTTTGATCAAAAACCCTATCGTAAGATTCTGATGGAGACCTGGGGTGGCACCTGTATTGCCAGCCCAAGTAACGAGACTGAAGTGGGTAGAGGTTTTCTCAAACAATTTCCTGACACCCCGGGCAGTTTGGGGATGGCGATCAGCGAAGCGGTTGAAGCGGCTGTCAGTGACAAGAGTGGAGACACCAAATACTCTCTCGGAAGCGTTCTTAATCATGTTCTTTTGCATCAGACTATTATTGGTCTTGAGGCCAAAAAACAGTTGGCCCTGGCCGGGGTTAAAAATCCCGATATCGTGATCGGTTGTGCCGGTGGTGGTAGTAATTTTGCCGGTCTCTCATTTCCTTTTGTCAATGATAAGATTAATGGTGCCGAGATCACCATTATTCCGGTTGAACCACAATCCTGCCCGAGTCTGACCAAAGCGCCTTTCGCTTACGACTTTGGTGATACTTCGGGGATGACGCCGCTCTTGCCGATGCATACTCTGGGGCACAATTTTGTCGCTCCACCGCTACATGCCGGAGGCCTGCGCTATCACGGAATGGCTCCGTTGGTCAGTCAGGCCACGGTGGAAGGGCTTTTGCAGCCGGAGAGTATTCCTCAGATGGAGTGCTACGCCGCCGCTGTACAGTGGGCTCGGACTGAGGGGACAATCTGCGCGCCGGAAACCAGCCACGCCATCGCTGCGACTATTCGCCAGGCGAAACAGGCCAAAGAAGAGGGCAAAGAGAAGGTCATACTTTTTGGTTACAGTGGTCATGGGATGCTCGATCTCGCCGGTTATGACGCATATCTTAATGGGCGTTTACAGGACTATGAGATTCCCGAAAATGAGTTTAAAAAATCGATTACATCATCTCTTGAGGGGCTTCCTGTTGCTGCCGAAAAACGTACCGGCAAATGGTGAGTGAAAAATTTTAAGTTGTAACTGAGCACCCTGCTACCTGCCAGGGTGCTCTCTTTTTGTTATCTCGCGTAGAGATGCAGGTCAACTTTGTCGGAGAATGGTAGTGCCCAGGTTTAATTGGTTGAGACGTTGGTATCAGAAAAAACAGAGGCGTTTGAGGTTTCTGTTGATTTTTTGCATGATGGCTGGTTTCAGCTTACTTTTTAGTCACTATTTTCCTGTAGATCAGCCCTCCGCATCAATACCTGACACAGCCATATCTCTTTCGCAAACGTCGCCTGAAGTTTCTAATAAGAGTTTGGTCGTCGAAGATAAGGCTGTTTGCAGAGAAGAGATCCCCGGTACCATAAAGAGAGGCGATACTTTAAGTTCCTTGCTTGGTAATTATTTCAGCGCCCGGGATATCTACCGTTTGGCAAAAGAGTGCGAAAGAACCTTCCCGGTACGCGATATCTGTGCTGGACGTCCCTACTGTCTCCTCCTAGAGGATGGCAGTTTTAAATGTTTTACGTATGAAATTGATGGTGATGATCAACTTATCATCAGATATGAAGATGATAAGTTTGAAATAAGCAAAGAGGCGATTGTCTACCAGGTAGAACGATCCGCGATTACCGGGACGATTGAGAGTTCACTTTTTTTGACCATTTCCCGGCTCAATGAGGGGCCCGAACTGGCTTTTCGACTGGCCGATATATTTGCCTGGGATATCGATTTTATGCGGGATCTGCGGCAGGGAGATTCATTTCGTGTGCTTATCGAAAAACGTTATCGAGATGGGGTTTCTGCCGGTTACGGTCGCTTGTTGGCGGCTGAATTTATTAATCAGGGGGAGAGTTATCGGGCCGTAAACTTTACCGAGAAAGAGCAGTCTGCCTATTATGATCTTGAGGGGCGCAGCCTGAAAAAGGCTTTTCTTAAAGCTCCCCTATCCTACAGTCGTATCTCTTCAGGTTACAGCAATCGTCGCCTCCATCCGGTTTTGAACGTTTGGCGACCGCACCGGGCTATCGATTATGCCGCACCCGTCGGCACGCCGATAAAGGCGGTGGCCAATGGGGTGGTAACCCAGCGTAGCTACGACAAGAGCAATGGCAACAAAGTGCGCCTGCGTCATGCCAACCAGTACCAGACGACCTATATCCATCTCAGTCGTTTCGGCCGTGGTATTAAGGTCGGTAAAAAAGTTACCCAAGGCCAGATTATCGGCTACGTCGGAGCGACCGGGCTGGCTACCGGACCGCACCTTGATTATCGGGTTTTCAAGAATGGCCGGCCCATCAACCCCTTAAAGATTGAACGTATACCCTCAGCCCCTTTACCTAAGGCAGCTCTTCCTGAATTCAAACTCCTGGTGCAGGAGTATTTCGATTTTCTTGACCGTGAAACCTTAAGCTCAGCGCGCATTCTCCCAACTGAGTGACCCTCTCCGGCTGCCCCTTCTATTGCTCCAGCTTTAAAAGCTTTTTATAAAAAAGACCTAGCGGGTTTTCCTGGTAAAAGGCATGAGCATCAAGTTCTGGAAATTAAGCCTGTCAAATTTACGGTGAGAGCCGATTCCGATTACTATTTGTTCCTGGTCGATATGGGATGTCAGGGTGCCGAGGAGACGATCCCATATTGAAAAAAGGACACCGTAGTTGGAGTCACGTTCTTTAATCTTAACCGAATGATGAATTCGGTGCATGGAGGGCGGTATAAAGAGAAGCACCCAGACCTTTTCAAAAATTGGGCTGATGCGGATCGAGCTGTGGTGAAACTGGATTGAGAGATTAAGCAGAATTTCAAAGATGAAATATGCGATTAGCGGAATCCCAAAGGTATAGATCACTGCCAGGCGCAGCAGGCCGGAGAGCAGTAGCTCGCCCAGGTGGAAGCGGTTGGAGGTAGAGACATCCATATTCATATCGGAATGATGGACGCGATGAAAACGCCAGAAAAAAGGTACCTCATGGTTCAGCAGGTGCCAGATATAGATAAAGAAATCAAGAATCAGAATACTCAACCCGATTTTCAGCCACAGCGGCAGGGAAAAAGCATTCAAAAGACCAAGTTCTTTTTCGGCAGTAAGAACCAGAATCCCCATGATAAGAGTAAAGTAACAGGCGTGATAGATGGTGCCGTTGACGATGGCGAGGGGCAAGTTAGCCAGCCAGCGTCTGGATTTGGAAACCGATGCTGGACGGTAGGAAATCTTCAGCTCGATAAGGAGAAAAAGAATAATACCTCCCCAATAGAGAAAAAATTTGAGAGTTTCGATTGAAATCATAGCGCTGTTTTCCTGTTAGGGCTGTGTTTGATACTTCCGGCTGTTGTCAGGGTTGAAGGCCGACCTCTTGCCAGTACAGAGCCGCCCGTCTCTTGATCGACTCCACATCCACCTTGTCGGTGCTGGTAATTACGCGGGTAAGTTTGCCCGGAAACTCGATAAGGTCCGGTTGCCAACCGCATTTCATCTTGAAGGTGTATTTATGTTGCAGGGTTTTACGCTTAAAGGTTTTAAGATCAGAGCTCGAACAGGGTCGCCAGAGCAGGTTAAGGCCCTCTAAAATGATCTCTTCCTGGTAGACACTGCGGGCGAAAAGACAGATGACCAGAGAGTTTAAAAGCATTCTCAAACGGGTTTCGTCGACCAATTTTTTGGTCTGTTCTTCGAGGCTTAAGCTGTTTGTCAGGGTTTCTAAATCGAGAGCATAGCCGGCTCCGTCGAGATGTGAATGACGTGGTCCCATGAGCCAGTCCGTGATTGTGTTTTCGCCGGTCATGTAGCCGGGGCCCTCGTTGCCGCCGAAGGTTATAGCGAGGTCGCGGCCGCCGTAACGGGCTGAGCAGAAGGCCGCCCCTTTTTCGAGATCGCGATAGAAGTCATTAGTCTGGCGAGCCATCTGGTCGAGTACTCTAAGATAGGTGTCGGCATCGCCGAAATGGAAGATAATGTCGTTGGTCTGGGCCGTGTCGATCAGACCGCTAAGGAAAGCTTCGGTGGCCCAGGCGAGGGTTACGCCCAGTGAAATTGCATCCCAGCCCTCTTTTTCAGTTTTGTTGAGCAGACGCAGGATATCGTCGGGAGAGTCGATTGAGAGGTTACTGCCGAGAGCGTAGATGAGCTCGAAATCGTAGGAGACCTGAAAGGTCTTAAATCCGTGATCTTCGTGAAACTGTTCCCGCAGCGTCGCCAGATGGATGCAGCCGCACTGGCAGTGGGTACAGGCTATCTGCCGTGAGAGATAACGGTCGCCAAAAACCTCGCCGGAAATTTTATCTGCTCCCTCGAACCAGGGCTGGTTGAAATTGCGGGTCGGAAGGCCCAGGTTCCGGTTTAGTTTAAGGATATTGCCGGCAGTTCCGAGATCGTGGTACTTGCTCATGACTCCGGATGAGACCACGGCTTCATAGATGTCGTCATAGAGTTCTTTAAATCTTTTCTTGTCGCTAATTTTCTGATATCTGTTGCCGCCGATGACCAGGGCTTTAAGCTTCTTTGAGCCCATAACAGCACCGAGGCCGAGGCGCCCGAAGTGGCGTTGGGTGTCGACCGTGGCGCAGGCGTAGGTGGAGAGGCGCTCGCCCGCCGGACCGATCCGGAGAATACTCTTTTTGCCGGGTTGGGCCCAGTCACGAGCCCGTAAGATACGTTCCGTTGCTGAAGCCGACTGTCCCCAGAGAGAGCGCGCCGAGCGAAAAATCACCTGATCTTCATCAATGTCCAGAACTACCGGTTCTTGGGCTGCTCCCCTGATTACCAGAGCGCTGAAACCGGCATTGTAGATTGCCATGGCAAAACGACCCCCGGCGTGGGTTTCGCCGAGTTCTCCGGTATGGGGTGATTTAAAAAGGGCCGTGGTCTTGGTGGCGATGGGTAGAATGTTGCTGAAAGGTCCGATCGCCAGGATTACTGGATTGTCGGGGCCCAGCGGATCGCCGGCGGGGTCACAGTAGCGTTCAAGCAGGTGAGTCGCTGCTGCAGTACCGCCCATCGCCTGGTGAAAGAGCTCTTCCTCTTCCAGGATGCGAAAACTTTTACGGGTGAGGTCAATCTCTAAAACTTTAGTCCACATAGTCGACCTCCTCTTTTGTCATGGCGATAACCTGGTTGGGGCAGTAGCGGACACAAACGCCGCATTGGGAACAAGGCAGAGGTCTTGAAAACTCTTCATCCCAGGCCAGTCCGTCTATCAGACAGCTTTCAACGCAAGTTTTGCAGCTTACACACTTATCTATCTCGAGTTGCAGGGCGCCGTTTTTTTTCTGACTTAAAGCTCCAGTTGGACAGGCGGCAACACACTCCGGATCGGCGCATGCTTTGCATGTTCGTATCGAAAAGCTTCCCTCAGAGCCGGTGTAAGAGCGTATTTTAAGAGCCGCTTTGCTGGTCGTTAAGGCCTCATGCCAGGTGCGCGAGCAGGCGAACATGCAGGAGAGGCAACCGATGCACTGGTCTCGGGCAATAACGCTGAGATGTCTTTTCATTCCGGGTTTCCTTGAGCTGAAGGTTTTTCGTACAATCGGTCGATGTCAGCCTGGTAGGCTTCTAAGACCTTCTCCCTTTTAAGTTTCATGGTCTGGGTTAAAAGACCGTTATCGAGCGAGAAAGGCTCGGCGATGATATGGTAGCGTTTGGGGATTTCGTAATTAGCGAATTTGCTATCGAGGTGGAGGGCCACCTCCTTTGCAATGATTAAGGGTGTTGCCGGATCGTTACGGAGCTCTTCGAAGCCGGTTTTAATATTCAGCATCTGCAGAAATGCTTTTACGGCTTCAAGATCCATGCTCACCAGGCAGATGTTGTAGGGTTTGCCGTCGCCATAGACCATAGCGTTTTCGATATAGGGGATAAGCTTGATCTCCTCTTCAATACCTGCAGGAAAGACATATTTCCCGTTTTCCAGTTTATACTGCTCCTTGATCCGGCCGGTTATGAAGAGAAAGCCTTCTTCATCCAGATAGCCCCGATCTCCGGTGTGGACGCCTCCGTCGGCAGTCATGATGGCTTTGGTCGCTTCGGGTTTGTTATAGTAGCCCTGCATGATATTGGGGCCGTGGACAATGATCTCGCCATCTCGGCTCTCGGTTCCGGTCAGGGTGCGATCGATATTTATCACGACATCTTTTATGGGGCGACCGACGCTGCCCAGCTTCCAGGCATGAGGTGAGTTCATAGTGATCGCCGGAGAGGTTTCGGTCATGCCGTAAGCGTCGTAGATCGAGATGCCGAGGTCTATAAAGAAGTTCGATACTTCAATGTTCATGGTTGCCGAAGCGGTCAGCGCGGTTTTCAGGCGGCCACCGAATTTATCCATGATCTTGGAGAAAACCACATTTTTGGCGAACTGGTATTTAAGTTCGTTAAGAAGCTCGATTTTGTTCTCGGCCGCAAGCGTTCTCCTGCGGCGGGCAGCTTTAAGTCCCATTAAGAACAATTTTTCGGCGATACCGCCGCTCTCACTCATCTTCTTATGAATACCGCTGTAGATCTTGTTGAAGACCCGGGGCACGGCCAGGAGGAAGTTTGGCGCTGCAATCTTAAGATCTGCACCCAGGGTTTCGACGGAGCGCATAAAGACTAGGTTGCCGCCGAAAATAAGCCAGTTGTAGAGTTCGGCAACCTGGCCATAAGAGTGGGCCCAGGGCAGGATCGAAAGGCCCGTACTCTCTTCGTTGAAGTTATCGGCAAAAAGGGCGTAGCCGGCGGCGGCGTTGCTGCTCAGGTTGCCGTGAGAGAGGAGAACCCCTTTGGGCTCGCCAGTCGTCCCCGAGGTATAGATCAGTGCCGCAGTATCTTGAGCTGCCGGGAAGATCGGAGCTGTCGGCTCTTGCGCACCCTTCTTCTCCAGAGTCCGCATACTATTGTTCTCAGAGTCGTCGAGAATGAAGATGGCGCTAAGATTTTCAATCGTCTCAAGGAACCCTTTGACCTCTTCAAAGAGCGTCTGGTTGGCAACAAAAAGCACCTTGATACCGCTATCTTTGAGAATGTACTCCCAGGTTTTTTTCAACTCTTTTTCGTACATCGAGACAAAGCGGCCGCCAAGGCCGTAAGTGGCAAAGGCGCAAACCGCCCACTCTTGACGGTTATCAGAGATGATGCCGACAAAATCACCTTGTCTGATGCCCTGAGTCGCGAGTCCTCCTCTCAAGTTATCGACCCGTTGCTTGAACTCGCTGTAGGTTGTCCAGTCAATCTCAAGGTCAGGGTTTATTTTTCCGAAAAGCTTGTTATTGCTGAATCTGGAGGCCGCGTTTTCCAGCAATTCAACAAGGTTATCAGGTTTTGCATAGTGGTACATGGCTTACTCCTGGGAGTCTTGGAGGGCTGTAGAGTATTTTTAAGAGCTTGTTCGAGAAATATCATTTTTGCATAGCTATGCGTTTTGGAAAAGGTCGTTTTCGGACATTCTTTCCGTCAATATATCTTGTGGCGGGGAAATGTAAAGAAAAAGAGTAATCGACGTTGACATTTGTAGCTACTTTGCTAAAGTGTTCTAATAATCTTGAGTCGTTTTTGCGTGAGGAGGAAAAGTGAGGAAACCACAAACTGCAAGAGAGACGGTTCGCTTTTACAGCTATGGGATTTTTATTGTTTTGTTGGGGTTTGCCATCACCTATCAGTTTGTTAAACCGGCACCGCCATCAAAACTGATTATTGCGGCCGGGTCATCTGGCGGAGCTTATTTGGAGTTTGCCAAGGAGTATCGAACGCTTCTGGCCGAGGATGGTATCTCCCTTGAGATTCTTGAGACCTCCGGGTCGATTGAGAATCTTGCTCTTCTGGCGGATGGTAAGGTCGATGCCGCCCTCCTGCAAGGCGGCATCGCGAACTCTTCGGAGTATCCATCTCTGCTCGGTCTGGGAAGTCTCTATTTTGAACCGTTGTGGGTTTTTATTCGGCAAGGTTTTGAGCTGAAAAGTTTAGCGCAACTAAGCGGTAGAAAAGTGGTACTGGGCTCTGAAGGTAGTGGCACCCGTAAGGTTGTTTTGCAATTAATGCAGGATAATGAAATTGATCTTGGAAGTCTGAATGTGGTTGATTTGACCGGTATGCCGGCGGTTGACGCTCTGCGGCAAGGCTTAGTCGATGTTCTTTTTCTGGTTGCGGCGGTCTCTTCCTCGACGGTCCAGACATTATTGAACAGTGATAATCTTGTGCCGATAAACTTTGGCCGGGCTGATGCTTACGCCAGGCGCCACCATTTTTTATCCAAAGTGGTCTTGCCGCAAGGTGTGGTCAATTTTAAAAAAAATATTCCGCCTCAAGATCTCTTGCTGGTCGCGCCAGCTGCGACCATGGTGGTACAAGAGAGCCTCCATCCGGCCCTGGCCGGCCTCTTGACCCAGGTTATCGATCAGGTGCATGGCAAAGGGTCTCTGCTCAATACTCATCGTCGTCAGTTTCCATCGACAGAATATCTCGATTTTCCTCTTAGTGAAGATGCTGATCGCTTTTATCGCCTGGGGGTTCCGTTTATGCAGCGTTACCTGCCCTTTTGGATTGCGATTCAATTTGATCGTCTGAAACTGATGCTTTTACCCCTGCTGGCTCTCTTAATACCGCTGATTAAGATTTTACCGCTGACCTACCGCTGGCGCATCCGTTCCCGAATCTACCGCTGGTACGATACCCTGCAGGCCCTTGACTATGAAGTCCGCCAGGATCGGACAATGAGTGCCGTCGAAAATTTTATTGTCCGGATAAACAAGATTGAAGAGGAGGTACGACAGATCACAGTGCCCCTTTCCTATGCCGCTGAGCTCTATGGCCTACGCATCCATATTGACATGTTACGGCGGCAGGTAAGGGAAATAAAAGAGGATGAAATTGATGGGTAACATCAATTTGCAACAGTCAATTTCATGAATCAAATGAGAACTTCTCATTGAAACGGTTGGTGGCGGTCGCATGGCTGTCAGGTTCTGCGGCAAAAGCCATGCCGGCCAACAACTGACTACTGTCTTACTCGCCAGGTTCCGTCGTCGCTCTTCAACAGGCGGACACGGTCGCCGACCCGATAGTGGTCATCCACTTCCTGGACCACGGCCATCAAACGGCCGTTATCAAGTTCGATCGTAAACTCCTGACTCTTTCGAGGCTAACTTTGTACCGAAACATGGATTACTGGACAGCAGTGAAAAATTATGTCAATCCAAGGTTATTTCCGGCTGCCATGTATGCCAGGTTTTTTTGACTTCATCATGCAATGTGAAATGTTGACCTGAGAAGGCTCTCCTGCCCATATTTTCGTTCTCCGGTGTCGCCATACTGACCCCTCCGATAACAATCGACTCAAGTGATTCGGTGTTGAAATCAACTCCAGATCAATCTTTTTGGTTTTGAAAATATAACGGGCAAAGGAAAAACCAGCAGGCCCAGGTAGAGAACCAGAAGAGAGTCAATTGCCTTGCCGCTGATATTGAGTAAACCTAACGCATTACTCCAGATCAAGGTGATGCTCAGGGCGAGTAACACTAAAGCCGCCACATGACATGGCTCTCTCGGTGAATCGTGTAGACGGCGGAAAAGAGAACGGCAGTGAGCAGGGCTTGAACAACAAGGTTGGCATTAGGTACGGCCGTCAGGAACGGACTGACGACAATATAGAGAAAGAGCCAGACCAGCAGGTTCTGAAACCTGAAGCGAAAATGAATTATTTTCTCAATGTACAAGCTATCCTCTTGCTTAGAAGGTGAATCCAAATAAATGGAGTTGTTCAGTGCTAATTATTTTGGGGATATCCTCTTGGTGAAAATTGGAAAGGACCTGCCATCGCTACGTAACTTAACGCTTGACAATCCCCACTAAAATTAATTATATCCCTAAAAAGTTAAACTAATTTGGAGTAGCAGTCACAATGAAAGAGTTTAGTAGGTTGCTGGTTATCGATTTGCCGAAGACACAGTCAGCATTTTTGTGGGGGGCGAGAAAGACCGGTAAAACAACCCTCCTTCGAGAAGAATTTCCTGAAAGTATCTTCATTGATTTCCTGCAAACCGACACCTTTATTGATTACACCAAATCACCCTTTCTGTTGCGGGAACGGCTTATGGCCAGGAAGGAACAGGCCTGCAAGTATCCGGTGATCATTGATGAGGTGCAGAAAGTTCCTCATGTCCTTGATGAGGTTCACTGGCTCATCGAAAACCAGGGAGTAAACTTTATTTTATGCGGATCATCAGCCCGGAAGCTGAAGCGGGGGCAGGCCAACTTGCTTGGTGGCAGGGCCTGGCGCTTTGAGCTTTTTCCACTGGTGTCAAAGGAGGTGGAAAATCTTGACTTGCTCAGGGCCTTAAATCACGGCCTTATTCCATCCCATTACCAGCAGAAAAACTATCAGCGATCCTTGCGTTGCTATGTGCAGGATTATTTAAAAGAAGAAGTTTTCCATGAAGGACTTACCCGAAATATTCCAGCCTTCTCACGGTTTTTCGAGGCCATGGGTTATTCACATAGTTCTCTGGTCAACTATACTAATATTGCTCGGGAGTGTGGAGTTACCTCGAAGACTGTCAAAGAGTATTATCAGATTCTGGTGGATACCCTGCTGGGTACTTTTGTTCTACCATTCAAAAAACGACAGGAACGGCAGGTTATCAGCAAGGCACCAAAGTTTTATATGTTTGATACAGGGGTTGCCGGTGCTATAGTTAAAAGAACAGTTGAGGAGGAAAAGGGGGAGCTGTTCGGCAAAGCCTTTGAGCACTTCATCTACCTTGAGATGTTGGCCCATAGCTCATATCATGAGGTGCACTATCCCATAAATTTTTGGCGGACAAAGTCCGGCCAGGAGGTTGACTTTATCCTAGGGGGCGGAGAAGTTGCTGTGGAGGTGAAAGGTTCTGCTATGGTTGATAAAAGGGTGTTGCGCCCTTTGAAATCATTTATTGAACTATACGGTCCCAGGCAGGCGATTGTTGTCTGTAACGAAAAAGAAGAGAGAGTGCATGATGGCATAAGGATCATGCCCTGGCGCACATTTCTCCAGCAATTGTGGCGGGATGAAATTATAAAGTAGGGGCGGATGATTTTATCGAAAAATACGATGAAAAACAGCAGCTTGAGATGGTGAGTTCGACCTCGGTAACCCTGGTTATCGGGAAAGCCGATTGGCCGTTTCCAATTCCTGTCGTCAAAGTTGGTGATAAGTGGTTTTTTGCTGTTGCGGCCGGCAAGGAAGAGATCTTGAATTGTAGAATAGGTAAAAAGAACGGTTTGCACTGGCCGGTAGAAGAGGGCGAAAAACTGAGCCCGTTGGGCCCACTAATTGCCGAAGTTAGAGGTGAAGGGTACGACGTAAACCCAGGTAAGCTGCAACCCTACCATGGCTATTACTATAAAATATTCACCCGGCAGGGGGAGAAGGCTCCGGGTGGCGCCTATGACTATATTGTTAACGGTAATATGATTCTGGGTTTTGGCTTGATTGCTTATCCAGCAAGGTATGGCTCTTCCGGAATCATGACTTTTGCCGTAAACCAGGAGGGTGTTGTCTATGAAATCGACCTCGGTGAAAAAACAGCTGAGATTGCTGCCAGAAAAATTAAATATGACCTTGATAAAACCTGGCATAAAGTAAGCGGCCAGGATCTTGATAATAATTGAACCAGGCTTGCATTAACCCAATTTTTTTCATTCGGGTAATGTTGGTGTCGGGGGTATAAATAGTAAATAAAAAAGGTTTAGGGGCGCGAATATTTCGTGCCCCTAAACCTTTTTTTGTAAAACTTGATGGTTGCCGCATCAGGAGTCATGAGGTCGTACCCGGTGGACTTGTCCTGATGGGAGGCTGCAGAGGGTGGAGAGATGACCGCTGTCTACTGTCTCACCCGCCAGGTTCCGTCGTTGCTCTGTAGCAGGCGGACACGGTCGCCGACCCGATAGTGGTCATCCACTTCCTGGACCACGGCCATCAAACGGCCGTTATCAAGTTCTATGGTAAACTCCAGAGCGGGTTTGGTTCCCGATTGTTTTTCTATGACCGAGCCCGCCGCCGCACCGACAAGAGCTCCTGCCACAGCTGCCAGCGTACTCCCTCTTCCTGATCCGATAGTGCTGCCGGCAACTCCGCCGGCAACTCCGCCGATAACCGTCCCGGCTCCGGAATTGGAACCCTCGATGGTTACTTCACTGAGCTCAATGATGGTTCCGTAGTAGACGCTTAAGGATCTTTGCGCCTGTCCTTGGCTATAGACCCGGCCCGATTGACTGCTGGTGCAGCCGTTTGTCAAAAGAAGTGTGCCCAGTATGAATAAGAGTAATAGTTTAGTATGCAATTCTAATTTCATTTTTACCTCCAGAGTCAAGTTAAATAAAACTTTATTGGTATGATTATAGCTGCTGGTTTGGTGATTGTCAAATATAGTTATATGCTTTCCCGATTACGCACCTCTTCTTCAACATTTACCACCTTATGAATTCCAAACCAGCTTTTTGACTGCAAGAAAACTAATAGTATAGCTTTAGTAGACATTACACTGTGCCGATATTAATATCAAGTAAAAACCAACTTAATTACTCAGCTTCAGGTGTTCAGGTGGTTTCTCTCCACTTCTTAAGCTCAATTTCTGTTTTTCCAGCGCTCATTTCACCCAAATTGCTAAACTCGCGCTAAGGCGCTCAAACAACAGCAATTTTAATGGGCTCTATTCGCTGGGAAAAACGACGAAATTTCGCGAGACGTTACG